>NZ_JBBOQA010000002.1:0-94002 GCF_038003885.1 Paenibacillus sp. FSL R10-2788
TCGGCTATGCCTCCGGTTTTACTAGTCGGCTATGCCTCCGGTTTTTTCTATGGTGTTTAATGAAAAGTGTGAGCGAGAATGATACTTATATACTACCGCAAAATGAGCATACGTGGTAGAATTATCCCGAGCAGAGATGCGTAGCATTACTGCTGAGGGCGCACTTATACACCGCTACGCGGTGTGTGCGACAGGGTTTTACCCTGTATCCGTTCGATCCTACGAATCGAAAAAATGTAATTTTGCTTATCAGCGTATTCCATTTTTAAAACCATAAAACCAAAAAATAGAGGAAACCACTTCGTGTTTTCCCTCGTCGCTTCTGACGAAGCGAAAAACGTTAAGCTGCCGATGGCGCTTACGTTTTTGATGAATCAAAACATAATTTGTGCTACTTCGTATCGCACTAATCATGTTTTGATTTCCCTTGAAATACTTCGTCGCACTCTGCGTTTTAGCATTTTAAAACTTATGAATTCATTACACCCATGAAAGGAGAAGACTTATGGCCATCTACCATTTTGCAATGCAAATTAGTTCTCGTAGTGCTGGTAAATCCTCGGTCGCCATGGCTGCTTACCGCAGCGGCGAACGTTTAACCGATGATCGTACCGGCGAGATCAAACAATATCGTCCACGAGCTATTGAACCTGAAACTGCAATTTTGGCCCCTAAGCATGCTCCTGAATGGGTGTACAATCGTCAACGTCTGTGGAATGAAGTCGAGCTTATTGAAAAGCAAAGTAATGCGCAGCTTTGTCGCGAGTTCAATATTGCCCTTCCTGTTGAACTTTCAAAAGAGCAGCAGCAGATATTGGTTGCGAAGTTTGTTCAAGAACAGTTTGTAGATCGTGGGATGGTCGCGGATATTGGGATTCATCGGGACGATCCTGGTAACCCTCACTTTCACGTTATGTTAACCATGCGTCCATTTAATGAGGATGGGACTTGGGGAAATAAGTCCAGAAAAGTTTATGTTTTGGACGAACAGGGCGAAAAAATCAAACTTAAGAGTGGGAATTATAAGACCTACAAAGAACGGACTACGAATTGGGATGAAAAAGAGACTCTAACTAAATGGAGAGAAGAATGGGCCAACTATGCTAATAAGTCTCTTGAACAAGCTGGTTTTTCCACTCGTATAGATCATCGATCATTAGAAGAACAAGGAATTACTGATCGCATGCCTACGATTCATGAAGGTGTCATTGTAAATAGTATGGAACTAAAAGGGAAAATCACAGAACGCGGAGACATTAATCGTTCTGTTAAAGAACATAATGCTATAGTTGTTTCTTTGAATGACTATCGTAAAGAGAAAGAATCCATTGAACAACAAAATGGTCTTTTGCGTCCGGAAGAGCGTAAGATAATTCGCCAGGCTAAAGCCATAATTCAAAACACACTAAATCTAGATTCTGTTCAAGAAGGCTTGGATAGTTTAAGCATGCGTGAAAGTGGTCTACATCAACAAATTGATCAGATGCTGAAACAAGAAGTCTTGTTTAATAATGCTGAAGGGCTTCTGGATCTGATCAAATCATTACAATCGGATCTAGAAGGACCACGGGTTATTAATAAAGAGGGCAAGCTTCGGCATACCCGGATTGAAAATGAGATTGCTAAGGCACGTGATACTCTTCAAAAACTTGGCTTTAGTACAAATGAGGAACAATTTAAATCACGTAAAGCAAAAGTGCTTACTTATCATAATGATGAAATGACTAAGATCAAGCAGGCACGAGAGCAGATAGCCGAAAAGCAAAAGATACTGAGAAGGTCTGAAAAAATATTACTGAAACAAGAGGTGCAGATCCTCGCTCAACAATTCTCTGATTCGCCAGGTAGTGCGAAGTTACAGTACTCAGAAGTGAAGGCCATTCGAGAGATGAATGAGCATATGGGTAAAATGTCTCTCAAAGACCTACGGTCTACTTTTAACAAGCTGTCCGAAAAAATGAATGCTCTTATAAAGGCAAAAGAACAATTCATAAAAAATGCTGAACGATTACGTGTAGGAGAACAGTGGTTGGCTAAGTATGAAAAGCAGCTACAAGAAATTCGTAAGTTATTCTTGTCTAGCAAGGTTAAACAGCAGCTGAAGGAAGATATAGCAGTTTCTTCAAAGATGCTGAAACAACATGGGATCGTGGATAGGAAGGATTATAACAATCAGGTACTTATTCATAATCAAGATTCTAGCCAGATTCAGAAAATTGATGAACAGATCCATGACCTTCAGCCTGGGGTTAATGTCCTTCAAGGGGCTGTTCGAGCATTACGAGCTGCAGAGCAAAGAAATACAGCCGATCAGCAGCGTAATCACTGGGCCAATAAACAAAGAAATGTTATTAGAACACAAGAGAATGATAGGGACTTAGAACGGTAACTATACTAGGGGAGGCTATGATATATGGAGTGGATTAAAAATCTGGTTTGGAATCGAAGACTCCAAAATACACGGAGATGGGAAAGAACAAATTCAGAATCTTTAATCGAGGGGGAATCATTCGATCAAGCCACTAAGATTCTTAATAGTATTAGAGACGAGTTAATTTCAAAGGTTAGTGTAGTTGAAATAGGTTTAGTTTCTCAAGCTTTTGCATTTTTTGATGGTGAATATAGGCATCGCTATTGTCTTATTCCGACAATGGCGGGAAAAAATAAAGAGGGTTATGATGTTGTTCATTTTCAGGATCGATGGAAAACCAACTGAGACCGTAAGTAACTCTATGATACCCAGAGGCAGCCCTATTAAGGGCTGTTTTTTTGTACCAACCACCTCTGAAGTTATTGGCGGTCTATTATATTATCTGCCGAAAAGCTAGTTACAGGTTGCAAATCAAACGATAGCTCCTGTATCTACTGTGATTTTTCTCCGACCTTCTGGTTCTCAAACGCTACTTAAATCTACTAACTAAATAAAAAAGCAAAAGTTGGCCAAAAAATAACCGGTGAAAAGGATAAGATAAACCAAAATATGGATAGTTTTCAATTCTGTCAAAATTAATTTCAAATTCTTTTTTTAGATATTTGGTTTAAATATTATCTATTGGTGAATATTTACAGTCATATTTCGACATTAAATAACACATAAATACATGTTTTAAAAGTATGAAAGTATAAAACTACGTCTTAGTGCACTATTTAAATAATCCGTTCGTATATTCAAAAAAAGCTGGTATATCAATATTTCTCTAGAATTTGTATTTTTACTTGTATGTTTCATCAAAAGAAATGCTTTTAGTACCTAGATAAATTTTGTATGAAGGATTGTGTTAGTGCATTCGACAAAAACTAGTTCCAATGGATTATTAACAAAAAAACGCTTGTGGGTCTTATACCTTATTGTGGAAATATGTCTAAAGTACTTAAATTATGTCAGTAAGCAATTCAGGTAATTCGAAAGTAATGATCCGATTATCACAGTGGAAGAGAGGTTTCCTTTTGAAGACAATCCCTTTTAACGGAAGGTTGAAACTATCAGACGATGCTCGACATTTCTATGAATCTCATGGACAAGCGCGTGGAGGATATACACGAATCATTGAAAAAGCCCTTGAATACTATGTGGATCAAGGTGCTTTAGCCAATACATTAGAAATTGAGAAAATACATGAAAGACTTAAAAATCATAATCTGCAGTTAGAAGAAATAAGAGAGATTCTTTTGCAGATTTCTGAAGGCTTACTTTCTCACTCTGAGCTTTCTGACCCTCAATGCGGAAAGGGGGTGAATAATGAAACGTAAGCAAAAAATTAATGGGATTTATTTTAAGTGGGCAACGGTAGTCGTTTTGATTTTACTAGATTTCCTCTTCTTTCCTAGTTTGCTAAAGGGAATCGCAAACGTACTGAAGCATAAAGGTGAAGGCATAGGTTTTGGTTTTAGTATGAATACATTATCACCTATTCATACATTGAAAGAGATATTGTCAGATCCTTTACTGTCTAAAGTTTTGGCGATCTTGCAAGTTCCACTGCTAATGCTCATGGTGTCTATCTTTTGGAAAACTGATTATGAGCGCAAAACAATCAAAATTGACGGAATTGGAGGCCCACCAGCAGCAGGGGCGGGACAGTTTGGGACAGCACGTTGGCTCAATGAAAGAGAAGTGGATCAAAATTATACTGTTTGGCCTTTGAAGAAACCATTACTTAAAGGTGGAACCGTACTAGGTATGGATCCGGATCAAGGAAAGGCATGGCTAGATACTGAGGATACACACAAGTTAATTATTGGTACAACTCGGTCCGGTAAAACCAGAACAGTCGTTTATCCATCCATTTATGCTATCGCACAAGCCGGAGAAAGTATGATTTTAACAGACCCGAAAGGTGAGCTCTACGACCGAACATCGTTATATTTGGAAGAACAAGGTTATAACGTTGTGGTACTTAATTTTCTGAATCCAGGACATGGGAACAGATGGAATCCGATGAGTCTTGTAGTAGAGGCGTTACAACAAGGGGATCAAACGGCAGCAGCTGAAGCAGCATGGAACGCAGCTCATTTGCTTGCTCACCAAAAGGATTCCAAAGGAGATTCTATTTGGGTGGATGGGTCTGAATCGGTCATTGCGGCGTTAATTTTCGCTATAGCAACCGAGGCAGACTCTGAAGATCAGAAGCATATGACGTCTGTATATAAGACGCTCATTGAGCTGGGCGAAGTGCAAAAAGTTAAAGTAGCGAATCAAGTTATGGACTATGTTCCTCTGAATGAGTTCTTTAAGCATCTTCCGACTGATCATCCAGCCCGAGATGCATATGGTACAGCACGATTGTCACCTGAAAAAATGCGAGGAAGTTTTTTTGGGAGTGTCTCTGTTATGCTTCGACTCTTCGCAGATCCTGGTGTGGCGTATCTTACGGCGGCTCAAGATCATGACTTATCAGCCCCGGGTTCTGAAAAAACAGCAGTGTTTCTTATCATTCCAGATGAAAACACAACACGGCATCCACTTGCAGCCTTATATGTGGCACAAACCTATCAGGAATTAGTGAAGCTTTCACGTAAACATCGAAATCGTCTACCGGTGAGAGTTCATATGCTTCTCGACGAATTCGGTAACATGCCTCAATTTAATGACTTTGTAACCAAATTAACCGTTTCAGGCGGGCGTGGGATACTTTGGAACATCGTCGTGCAGGGGATTAACCAGATCAAGAAGACCTACGGAGCAGATGATATGGGGACGATTCTGGGGAACTGTCACACATGGATCTACATCCTAACAACGGATTCAACCACCGCGAAAGAAATCAGCTTTAAATTGGGTACCTATACGGTGGAGAGCGAGACCCTTAGCTCGAACCGAAACGATAGGTCTAGTGGAACAGGGGCATCAAGGGGACTGATGAAAAGGGAGTTGCTAACTCCAGATGAAGTATTACGCTGGCCGGTAGAGACATCCCTAGTCATAAGAGCTAGAAAAAACCCAGCCATGCTAAGCTGTCCGGATATTACAAAGTGGCCAGCTGATGCTCTTTTCGAATGGCGTGTAGACAATCAGAATCGTTCGGTCCCTAAAGTACCCATTTTTATTCCTGGCTCTTCAGCAGTTGAAATGGAACCAGATGAAGCCATGGATGATTACTAAAACAGGAGGATTACATTTAATGAAATTCAAAAAAATGAAGTCTAAGATTGCTGCAATAACAACACCACTTCTTATTTTTGCTACTCGTGTATCAGCATCAGATATTCAAAATTCTAAATATGCTACGGGTACAACAAAGATGGTTCGAGATATCGGAGCTGTCTTTACAATTCTCATCCCGATTGCCGCTGTTGCATTTATCGGATTCCAACAGTTGACCAAATATTATAGTAACCATGATGGACAAGTTACAACTGAAGCAAACAAAAGAACCAAAGCGGCATTATGGACAGCTGTAATCGGTACCACAGCTACAGGACTCGTTACTCTCATTACGAACTATTACGTTTAATAGGAGTAACCAACTATGGTAAAAATGCTGATCAAAGGATTTTCAGGTCTAATAGAGTGGATAGCCACGACTATGATTGAATTTGTACTATCTATTTTTCAATATTTAGGCCTTTTAGGAAGGGTGGTTTTAGAAATGCCGGTGGTAGACGCCGGCATTGTCTTCACACAAGTTTTGGCCTTATCGTTACTCTCTGTAAAGGTAGCCTATGAAGGATTCATGACATTTTTACTAAGACAGTCCGGCGAAGTTAATGGCGATCCTTCTAATTTAGTAGTTGGAACGGCAAGGGCAGCTGGTATTATCGCAGTGATGCCTTGGCTTGTACGTTACTTATTCGAATTTGGAGTGACATTGCAGAGTGATGTTGTTTCAATGGATGTCATTGGAAATGTTACGAATGTAAATAGTAGTACATTTTCAGTTTTGACCCAAGCACTTGCTGAGGCAGGGAACCTTATTCTGTTTTACGGTATAGGAGTTATTGTGTCTTTGTGCTTTTTACTTATCATCATGGTTCAGAGCTTCATCCGTGCAGCAGATCTGATTGTACAAGCTTGGACAGGATCTTTTAGTGCTCTTGGACTAACCAATTCACAGAGTCAAACCTGGAATCGATGGTTTTGGGATACATTGGGCATAGGTTTAACTGCAGCCTTACAGTTAGCACTTATTAAACTTTCTTTTTATTGCCTAGCTCCTATTAATGTATCCATAGGAGGTAGCATCATGCCTTTACCACCAATCGTTTCATTATTTCTATTTATTGCTGTTTTGTGGGTAGCTTATCGTTCCCCAATAACTTTAAAAGAGAAATTACACGTAACAGGTACGGGAAAAGTAGGCGGGGCAGTAGCACAAATGAGCGTACAATCTTTTGTTATGAGATCAATGAAAAGGTGAGGAAATCATATGTATTTGGTTCCTAAGAATGTGGGGGGAAGATTTGAGTTTTTTGAAGGTTTTGGGTTTAAAGAGTTATTTTACTGTCTAATAGCAGGAGCGATTAGTATTGGGTTTTCTTTATTCTTAGGAATTTTCATACATTCATTTTTTAGATTTTTACCTGTTCCAATATTGATTTATGGAACATACATGCTTGTGCGTGTAGATCCAAGATTAGGTAAATCACTACTCGATAATATGATCACAGTTAACTCATTCCACGGGAAACCAAAACGTTATGATTTTATATACGGAGAGGGGAGAAAAGATAGTGTTTAACCTTATGGGCAAGGACAAGAAAAATAAAAAGGCTACTGACTCTAAGAAGATCCAATCACCGATTAATACATTATCAGGTACAACAACTAACTTTCCTTCTGTACAGGCATGGCTTCCCTTTTACGATGTGAACAATAACTTTATTTGGTTGCGGCAAAATAAACTAGTTACTGCAATTTCGATTGAGCCGGTTAACTTGGATCTATATTCGACCGTTGAGGAAAAACGAATAATACATTCTTTATTTGAAGTCGTAAATAGTTTAGATGTTCATTGGATTATCCATTCTCAGCAAAGACCGGTTAACTTGGATGCTTACATTACCTCACAAGAAGAGATGAGGGATCAGGAAACCAACTTTACTCGTAGACGGATTTTAGATAGTTCTATAAGAAATGCTTCTAAAATTGCAAGTAGTGGAGAATCCATCGATGTGTTCTATTATCTAATTTTATTTTCTCAACTAATAGAAAAACAACATCGCTTAAATGCAGAGGAACTTGCTGCAAAGGCGACGGAGATATCTTTAAATTTATCAGCGTCCGTGCAAGAATCTCATGTTTGTGACGATCAAGAACTTCGTGATATTCTCTTTTCCTTCTTGAATCCTTCGCAATCGTCTTATGAAAGAGCACCTGCTCATAGCTGGGAACAACTACCACCTCAATTAGCAGGAGGAATCTAAAATGGCTGAACCTAAGCGAAAGAAGCAAGAGAGTGCTACAGCCATGACAGGGCTTTTGGATGTTTTAAGTCCGGCATCCTTACACTTCCAGCACAAAAAAGTATTACAGGGTGACTCCTATACTCGAACATTAGTTGTTACGGCGTATCCAGGAGAATTAAAGCCGGCGTTTCTCTCTCGGTTTACAACCATGCCAGGTGTTACCTTAACGATGCATGCTTTACCAACAGACCCGTATAATCTTGTAAATGCAATTAAGATTACGATGGGAGAAGCTGAGTCTCGCATGGAGACGGGAAATAGTGTCACTAAGGAAAGGGCATTAAAACAGTTCAACGACTCAAGAGTTCTTCTGAAAAAGATAGATGAAGAACAACAGAAAGTTTTTAATGTGGTTATTCTCTTTAAGGTTACGGCACCAAATGAGGACTTATTAGAGGTTCGGGTACGAACACTAGAACATCGTTTGTCTGGTGTAGGTATGCGCGGTAGAACAGCAATGAATAATCAGGAAGAGGCGTTTCTATCAGTGGGGCCTTGGGCCGTGCTAGATCCTAAAATTTTTAAAATGGGTTGGAGAAACATGCCGGCTGAGACGGTAGCAGGATCTTTTCCCTTTGTTTATTCGGGGCTTAATGATGGAAATGGTGTTTTGTTAGGCAAAGATAGTGCTGGTGGTATTGTGCTAATCGATATTTGGTTGCGGTCTGGTGATCGCACCAACTCGAATTTGACCATTCTCGGAAAACCGGGTGTGGGAAAAACGACAACAATAAAAAAATGGTTGAAAGAAGAATTTGGTCGGGGATGTAAGATTATCATGCTCGATCCGGAAAATGAATATCCAAGTTTAGCTGAAGGTTGTAATGGTGCAGTAGTGGATATCGGTGATGGCACTAGAGGACGGATTAATCCTCTGCAGGTTCGTGGGAGCGTACCAAAGGACGATGATAATGAAAAAGACCGCCTATATAGCAAAGAAGAAGTAGAAAAAGGTCTAGTTGCCCTGCACTTCAATTTCCTCAGAACCTTTTTCAAACTGTATTTAAAAGAAAATAAAGAAGACAGAGACTTTACTCAGAAACACTTATCGTGTCTTGAAATGGCCCTAATTGAAACTTATGAGAGATTCGATATTACATGGGATACTGACCCTACAACCATTCCAAATGAAAAGTGGCCTCATATGGGTCATTTATACGAAACGATTGAGGGAAAACAAAAAGAAACAAAATACAAGCAGTATTGGGAAGATCTTGAGCTCTTACTGTATCCAGCCGCTAAAGGCGCAGATCAGTTCTTATGGTGTGGACCTACTACACTGGAAGCCAAAGATGAAGTTGTTATTCTGAATCTTCAACAATTACTGGATGCTGATGAAAAGTTAAAGAGATCCCAATTTTTCAATGCACTATCTTGGGCTTGGGGAGTTATTGATGAAGATTGGGAGCAGCGTATCATTCTTGGGGTTGATGAAACCTATTTGCTTGCAGATCCCGAAACCCCACAAACACTAATGTTCTTAAGAAATTGTTCTAAGCGTATGCGTAAAAGAGAAGGTGGTCTATGGGCAATCACCCACAATATGATTGATTTTATGGATCCAGCGATTCGACGTTATGGACAAGCACTACTTGATAATCCTGCATACAAGTTTTTTATGGGACAAGGAGAACATGACATTGAAGCACTGAACACCCTTTTACATCTGAGCGATAAGGAAAAGGAAACCATAGCTGGGGCAAAACGGGGACATGGATTATTGCTTGCGGGGAATAAACGAGTGGCTATTAAAATTGAGATTACCGCCGAAGACAGAGTCTTTATAGGAAGTGCTGGTGGTCGATAATGGCAGCTATAGCAGGGAAAGTAGCTGTTGAGGTCATTAAGGATCCAGATAAAGCGGTTAAAACCGGGTTTATTTTAATTTTCATCATACTAGGTTTTTTAATGCTTCTACTGTTACCTGTAATGCTCTTTTTCTTACCTGCTGCTGAACCAGAAAGTTATGATCGTTACTATGAAGCAGCGCAGGAAATTTATAGAGAAACAGGCGTGGCGGTCAGTTGGGAAGAAATGATAGCTATTGATACTGTTTTGAAAGAGCAAGAAATTGAAAATATACAGACTAGTCAAATCATTAAAGAGTACACAGATCTTTTTATAGTTAAGACAACCGGACGGGAAGAAACATCATGCGGATATTTTGATCCTCCTGAAAGGAAATGTTACAAGGACGTCATTTTATATTCAGCAAGAACTTTCGAAGAAGTAATGTCTCTTCTTGGTCTGGATGATGATCAGCGCGAACAAATCTTAACGATTATGGAGTCTGATTTAAGTGAAATGCTATCAGAAAAGTATCAAAATACGCTTCCAATAGGTGGCGGTGGAGGTACTGCAAAAGTAACAGAAAGTGTATTGCGCTGGAAACCCATTGTAGTTAAATATGCTATAGCAAATGGGATAGAAGCATATGTACCTTATATCTTAGCTCAGATACAACAAGAAAGTTCAGGCGAACTATTAGATTTAATGCAGTGCTCTGAATCATTAGGACTCCCTCCTAATTCCATTACAGATCCTGAATATAGCATCAACAAGGGCGTTCAGTATTTTGCTGATGGATTAAAATTAGCGAAATACGATGTGAAAATTGCACTGCAAGCTTATAACTTTGGGCATGGCTTTGTTAATTATGCTGTTAAGAGAGGGGGATATACCAAAGAAGTTGCAAAAAGCTATAGCAAAATGATGGCCGAAAGAAATGGTTCAACTGGATACGGGGATGTCAATTATGTAGACAACGTAATGCAATACTACTCTGCTGATGGAGTACTTGTTTACAATTTCGATAATGTGTATGCAGAGTTAAAAAAGTATGAGGGTTGGCCTTATGTCGATGCAGGACGTGTCCCATCACAAGGCGGATTTGACTGCTCTGGCTTACTAGAATATGTATTTAAAGGTTTTGGTATTAAAGTATCTGGTGCAGCTTCAGATATGTTTGCGCAAACCGACGCTGTTAGCGAAAGTGAAGCACTACCAGGTGATCTTGTGTTTTTTAAGACTACGGCTAAAGAAATATCTCATGTTGGAATGTATATCGGAAATGGAAAGTTTTATGATGCAAACAATACGGGGATTGGGGAAAGTAATTTAGCTTATTGGAAAAATAAATATGTATTTAAAGGGTTTCGGCGGATCAAGTAAGGAGGGAATATGAAAAAAATAAAATTTATTGTGATACCCATACTTGCTGTAATAGTAATGATCCTAATGATTTATATATTGGTTTTAAACGGGCAGATCAAGGAGGGGGAAGCCAAATTATTTCGGATTGAAAAATCAGATTTTTCTATAACCAATCAACAATTTATTAAGGGTTTTTTCAATTATTCGAATCCAGGATTACGTTATAAACAAATCGAATCCATAATGACAGATAAAGGATATCATCAAACGTTTCCTTCTGGAACGGAGCTCCCTAAAAAAAGTGCGATTGATATTATATCGTCGGTTAAAAGTATTATCACTTATGAGAATCAAGTCTCCAAGGTAGAGGTGTGGTATATGAATGACATTGTTACAACAACAACTTTTAATGGAGTATCCAATAATATCAATCTAATCGTAAAAAATAAGCTTCTGTACCTAGAAGGTGAAGGCTGGAAGGTAGATGATGTAGAGTACGTTTCACAGGTTGCAAGATAAACACTAGCGCTTCTCAAGAATAAGTTTGAAGAGTTTTAAAAAATGTTCCTTTTCTTGTCCTGAAAGTTTTCGGTATATAGTCAAAAGCTCAGACTCATCTTCGGAAAGGAAGCTTTCTTGTGAATATGGAAAGATTTCCTGTAAAGAAATATTTAAAGCCATACACAATTTTTCCAAGGTGTTAACAGTCGGAGATCTATTTCCGGCTTCAATATCACTAATGGTTGATTGTGAAACACCAGACGATTTACTTAATTGAACGGTGTTTAGCTTTTGCTCTATTCGTTTTCTTTTTAATAGAATACCAATTTCCATAGACTCAATTCCTTATCATAAAAATAGTTAGTTCTATATTACCACGAAAAGAGCAGTCAAGTTATTGTCTATAATATCTTTTTACGGGTAGAATATATATTTTATATCTGTTTTAAGATATAATAAGGATACAAGCTTACTGCTTGGAGGTGTGTTATCTGTACGGGATCATTGCTAGCAGGGAATATATCCCTGATCTGAAGGAAGTAATTGGAATTTCTGAAATTTGGTTTGAGAGAGTTGGTGATTTTAGCGACGAAGATTTTATGATTCATTCACAGGCAGCCATGAGTGCCAACGTTCAAGTTCTATTTATAGATATGACCTGTGCTGAAGATAACGCAATCATACGAGGCATTAAGCAGTACAGACTAAAAAGAGATAACCGTATTATTATGATTGCCCCAAATCGAGTACCTGGAGACCCAACGATCACGGCGCTAATCTCACTGCAAGTGCTAGACTTTATTTCCTTCACCGTTGAAGTTGACGAAGAGGAAGAGACAAGAGAGTCCATATCATATCTCGTGAAGCAGCAGCTGAACAAAAAACCGAGCTATGGTAATGTCGCCCGGTGGAATGTTCAGACAGAAAATACAATTGAACGAAGCGAGAAAGCAAGGCTAGAGAAGAGGACATCCAGAAACAAGTCTGATGATCAGTATAGCCGTACATTATTGGAAGAACTCGAAGCACTGGCTGGTCAAGATAGTGGTCCGCGACGGGAGATCATCAAACAACCCGAACTCATTATCATGGAAAAAATGCTTGGTACCGCTCTGATCGCAGTGGGTGGAACTGGCCGGCGAACAGGAGCGTCACATACTGCAATTCAAATTTCAAACATTTTACAAGAATTGAGTGAATCCGTAGCCTGTGTAGAATTATTAGACCCGAATGCTGGAAAACCCGTCTTCAAGAAATTTAGGTCTGGTGACCAATCAGCATCCATTGAAGGAGGGTTTCGTTATAAGGAAGTTGATTATTATCCTGAAGCGGACATGAAGCAGTATCTTAGGGTTCTGTCTGGAAAATACGATTACATTGTTCTAGATCTTGGCGATTGTTTGAACAACCAATATTATGAAGAGTTTTTTCGAGCCCAAGTATCAATCCTAACATGCGGCTCATCAGTATGGGATTTTGACGATCTGCTGAATGCTTTGGATCATCTCTATCAGAAAGGCTGGAATAAACACTTGTTTATTCTTGTTAATCTTGGGGACGATGAAGCATTTGAAATGACAGCCAAGACCTTTAGTAAGAAAGAAAAGAAGCATATGAACGTGGATTTTTATCAAGGTCCATTTCAGCCAGATCCGTTTTTGATCGATGATGATAATCGAAGAAACTATGAATCAATGCTTGATGAGATCTTGCCGACCGAAAACAAAAAAAAGAGATTATTCGGCGGTTTTTTCAGGAGATAAAAAGGAGGATATAAATTGAAATTTCGGTGGAATTACCTTTATGCATTCCTCATTTGTGTAGTCGGTTTTGGAGGTTTGCTTGGATACGATCTTTATGTTAAGCCGTATCTCTTGTCAGAAAAAATTGTGAAGATCAAGGTTGCAAGTGGCGAGGTTCTGCCGAAGAACCATGAGATCAAACTAGGAGACGTCTACTTGGATTCAGTTCAAACCAAAGATGTTCCAAATGATGCTCTTCGAAACATTGATGAAGTACAAGGGAAAATTCTAAATGTGGGGGTCACCAACGGAGTCATACTAACATCTTCATTAGTCGATGTGGATGAGCTGGAGCCCAAAAAGAACGAGGGGATTTATCCCATCCCGAAAGATTCTATTTACGCCATCAATGGATCGCTTCGCAGTCGTGATAAGGTCGATATTTATTTGATTAAAAACCCACGAAACAAGAGTAACGATCCTGGCGCACAGGCTGAGACGTTGCTAAGTGCGGGAGAACCGATTTTCAGAAGTATAACCGTCAACTACGTGCGTACTGATGACAATAATGATGTTAAAGACACCGAGGAAGGAAATTATACGAATCGGTATACATCGACCGGTAAAGTATCGTCCCCTGAACTTAAGCTCACTCAGGAACAGGGAGAGACCCTAAAACCTTATTTGGAACAGGGTATGATGCTTTGGATTGTTCGAGTGGAATAGGAGGGTAACACCATGAAGAATATTTATACTTTGGGGATCGATCAGATCACATTAAATGAACTACGAAATGCCGAATACACTACTGTTCCCCAAAATGAACTTCCAGATCCTGAGCAAGTAAAGGATAGCGTACTTCTCCTTACTAGCGACATCGTTCGGGTGGAAAAAATAAATGAAATTCGAGACAGGTACAAATTCATACCCATCTTGTATTGGTATAAGAAAAAGGGGGTGCGCGGATATCAGTCCGTTCATCTCAGATGTCAAGAACATCAAATTACATTTATTCCGCCGAGAACAACGCCAAAAGGGATCATTGATATCATCCGAATCATTCAAGATGAAGAGATCGAAGTATACGGTAATACGATTGGGTTCTTCGGAACAGCTCCGGGTGTAGGTTGTACCGTTGTGGCAAAAGCTTTTGCGAAACGGTTTGCAGCTGCAGGAAAAAAAGTGATTTATCTTGGTCTGGATCTCTATGATCCTGGTCATGATCACAAACCAGCAATCAGCTTGGATGTTCTCCGGCCAAGAATTACAGGTAAAATTCTTCAGACCGGAGATTTGGAAGATTTTCTAAAACATGATGGTTACTACTATCTGCCGGGGAACTTTGATTACCTATCTGCTCAAGACTACCAGGAAGAAGAAATCGAATATTTATTGGAATGGTGCGGAAAGCAAGCAGATATTGTCGTTGCTGACTTCGGCTCCTTCCCTGAAAGCGCGGCTTGGTACGTTGGCATTCAGAAATCAGTTCTGCGGTACGTCGTTACTCATATGAGACATGATTACCGACTCACACAACTTATGGATCTGGCCAGCCACATCCACCTGACTCCAAATCAATTTCAGCTAATCATTAATCGGGCCAATATCCTAGATGGGGTCGTTTCCTTAAAGCAATTGGCAATGGCAGCTGGTGCAGAAGTATTTACGGAATTCCCATTATACCCAAACTTCCCAGATGAACTACAACCGGGGAGACGAGAACAAACGATACTTGATGAAAAGATCCAATCCATTCTTATTAGTATGGGTCTGGAAGAGAGAACAAAGAAGAAGGGGATATTCTCATGAGCCACCAGGTCCCTTTCTCATTGAAAAGTCGTGTGACACAAAATCGGAAGATTAACTCGGATAACTTCTATGAGTATCTGCAGGTAATGAGAGAGGACTTTTCCAAGATTCTAAGACAGGACGATGATAATTACTTTGAATTAAATACAAAGGCACTATTAGGGGACAGCAAAGCCATTTCATTTTTCATGAATGAAATTGAGAAGTACATCCGTAGGAAACCTTACGGCGGAACAATTCCAGAGGCTTATAGTAGCCTCTCTGAGGCGTTATATCATGAGTGGAAGGGTTTTGCTACTGCGTTTCGCTGGTTCACTGACAAGGCTTATAGTGCTTCTTCTGGACTTCAAATAATTGGGCAGAACATTTTCTATAAAGAAAATGGTGACTATGAAGCCTATCCCTATAAAATGCCTACCTTAGACCGGGTGGAACAGCTAAAACGGACACTAATGAAATCTGATCCGAATATTAAATTGAATGCGAACAAGCCATCTGCAGAGTTTAATATGGATGATCCATTATGGCCCGGTCGCTTTATTCGGATAGCTATATGGGTGTACCCACGAATATGGAATGGATTTACAACAATTACGTTCAGAAGACAAATTGTAAATTTTATGACCTACGATGAGCAAGCTGGAAAAAAGACGATTGGTTATGAATCCATCAAATTACATCGTCTCCTTGGTAATACGTTTCGGAATACTGTGGTTGCTGGGGCAACTGATTCAGGGAAAAGTACTTTGGCCAATACGCATGTTGGGGAGCAGCTGATTGCCGCTGATCACAAAATGGGCGGGATTCTCATCGAAAAGCATCCAGAGTCAACATTGCCGTATATAATGTCTGATCACCGGCTTATTCCGATTAGAGCTGAAAATGAAGAACTGATGGACGTTGGGATTGAATCCCTACGACATGACCCAGAAATCATATTTATGACCGAAATGCGCTACAACGAATGGCAATTCTATCTATTTAGTGGGGAAAAGGGCCACAAGGGTTTAACAGGTACTTATCATACAGAAGATCCAGAAGATATCCCTTATCAAGCTGCTCTTGCCGTGCAAACTAGAATTGGCGGGAGCTTAAAAGGGCATTTGATTTCAGCACTTAAATCGATTGAAATCGTATCGATTATGGAGAGTATGAGCAATGGAGTAAAGAAAGAAACGCGAGTCTCAGAAATCTATTTTGATGAACTGAACAATTCGGTTTTCGCAAATGATTTGATTCGGTATGAAAGAGATAGTGACTCTTGGACATATAACAGCCATATCACTGAAAGATTAAAAGAGAGAATGATTAGGAAAGATCCCAACGCTGCAAAACTCTTTTTTGATGAACTTGATAGATTATCAAAAGAAAAACCGATGAAAAATCCAATGAAAGAGAGCTTGAAGTCCAAAATTTTGCTTCAAGGGTGAGGTGAAGAGAAATGAGCACATTTGTCGATAATGTCATTCGTCTCATCTTTCAACTGATTGTAGTGTTTGGAATCTGGCGAATGATTAAACCGATTGTAGATCGACAAATCAGCCTATCTGATAGTAAACGAGATCTTCGGAAAAATTTAAAAAAACAGCGTGATCGGACACTGAAAATAAGAAAAGGGATATACAAGCACTTAGATGACTTGTTATATCTGGTCCAAAAGGGATATGAACCAGGAGCTAGTGTCACAAAATTTCTTATTCGTTCAATATTTATGTTCATAGGGATTTTCCTTTTGTCCTTCTTACTGCTACGTGGCTTGCCAGCACTAACAAATTCCGATATCTCATTTCTTCAAAATACACAAACACCAGCGAAGGAATCATGGCAGTTTCCGTTTTATCTAGCCATTCTTGCAGCAGTAATTCCTTATCTACAATTACGGTATCGATATTCGATTCGCCAAGCTAAAGGTAGCTATGATCTGCTCGAAGTGGTGAAGATTTATGCGAAATACTGCTATCTATCGATCGATGTGGCATTACATCGCACTTCGGAATTTTTGAGAGAAGATAACGTCTTGAGAGATCCACTTAAGTCTCTAGCTGAGGCCTTTGCGAATTATCGTACGACAGCAGAATTAAACGAGGAAGCAGCTCGCTTTACCAGAGCCGTTTCAACAACATTTGCAAGTAATTTTGTCTCCGACCTCTTGAACGCAGAACGAGAAGGAACCCATTTTTTAAATGCATCCCTACTTGATCTCAACCAAGCAATGGAGACGCAAAGAGAGACGATCATGGACGTAAAGTCGAATAACCGAGATGCTGTATCTCTGGGGTTATGGGTAAATCTATTTACTTTCATTTGTTGTGTAGGCAGCTTTATGTTTCTAGTTAATCCAAAGGTATATTTTAAGTTGCAATTCCAAACCACAATCGGATTAACGTTTCTGGTGATTATCATAAGTAGCTTCTTTGCAGCTCTTATCATGAGTGTAATACTGGCTAGACCCAAATTGGATTATATGTAAGGATGTGCGGCCATGGATAGACTATTTATGCTGATTGCCATTGTGGGAATAGCGTATCTTGCTTTAATCGTTTTTCTTAGCACAGCTAAACAAAGCCAAAGAAAGTTTTATCGAAATAAACTATCATTAAAAGCCGTACAGGGAAGGTTTAAGAGTGATCGTCTGCAAGAAATGCTGGACAAGGCGAAAATTCCTTACTCGGCTCAAGCCATCAATTACTTTCGAATTGTTACAGCTACGGCAATTATTTTAATTGAACTGATAGGAGCATTTCTTCGCAAAACTTCGTTATCGGGGACGGATTTTCTCATTCCGGCTGCGATCATTTATTTCACCACTCCAAATCGATTCTCTCCATTAGGGTGGGTGTTAGCAGCCAGACAACGAAGTATCGATACCAAGAAGGATGGGGAACTTGTTTCTTTTCTTAAACAATATGAAAACAATCGAAAGCGATCCAGAGGATATATAGATTTCGGTACATTCTGTGAGCAAATCGCCCCAAACTTTCAGTATCTGCAGAAGGATCTACAAGAACTTGCAGAGCGTTCAATAGATGACGGTACAGAAGAGGCGATTCTATGGTTTTGTAATACCTTTCCTACCAATCATCACTTCGTAGGCGATGTTCGCTCGATCTTACTAGCGACTGAAAGCATTCAAAATAATGAAGATGCAGTATTGTACCTGAAAGAACAGAGCAAGACTATTGCTAAGATCTCAAGTGATCATTATCAGAAAAAGTGGAAGAAAATTGGTGACCATGCCACGACTTTCAATACACTACCTTCACTTATAACCATTCTGATGATTGTGGTATTAGCGATTCAGTACGTAGGTGTTGTTCAAAGTAACTTCGGTGAAGTTAGTTTGTTCAGATAAAATTTTATTACGTCAAGGAGGGATTCAATGTAAAAATATATGATCATTTCTTTATCGCTTTTTTAAAATATTATTTAAAAACAAAAGGAGATTTTATTTAAATGAAAAACATGACGATTGGTGAAGTACTATTTCTTGTTATTGGTTTTGTAGCTGCTGGATTCTTTATTGTTTGGTTCTTCCCGCAACTCTCTGCAATCTTTAAGGATGCTGAAAACAAAAAGCCACCACTTCCGACAACTGCTTACGTTGCACCTGCATTCGAAAAAATGGAAGTACCTACTTCCAAAAAAGAACTGATCATCACCCTGCCAAATCAAGCAGCATGAAAAGGGATACAGTTTCGATTGTTATATTTATAATGGTTGCTTTTGCAGCACTTTCAGTATTTATACCTTTTGCAGTAAATTACATTGGGTCTTCTCAAGATGATGTAATTTCTTGGACCAAAAAAGTCGAAAAATATTAAAGCGGTATGAAAGGGGTTCTTTTCGTTGAAAGAGACCATCATTCGGGCGCTGACAATGTGGCTGGTCTTATTGATTATTCTACAGCCCATTGTATCTTATATGGATTACTTGCTAGATTTGCAGATCAAAGCAAATACATCCTACCTTGCGCAAAAAGCTGCTACTGAAGGGATGGTCACTTCAGCGTTGAAGAATGAAGTGATCAAAAATTTATCAGCCGTCGGGTTCCCGGCGGCTAGTATCCTTATTAGCAGTTCTACCGAAACAATACAAGACAGAAAGACAAGGCTTGATGTATACATAGAAGCGCCGCGTCTGGTGTCGTTCGTCTTCAACTTCTCTAAAGGAGGGCATTCCAAGAATTATTATGCCCATTCCTCAATTATGAGTGAATATATCAATTAAGGGATGTTTTCACATGGACTATATTTTTAAACTTACTTTTGTCCTTATTATCTTCATATATTCTTGGTTTTTCACCACTGAGAATCAGGAATGGGATATTATTAGGACAATGTTAAAAGATGCAAATAACATGGCCGTTCATGATGCAGCTCAAGAAGTGAATGAATACCAACTGTCTCAAGGCCGGTTAATAATAAATCCGGGGGAGGCTTACGAGACTTTTAGAGAAACATTGGGAATGAATCTCGGGTTGGATAGTGAACTGAACCCCAAAGTAGGAAGCCGATTTCATGATAAAGTCAAAATTGTGGATTTTGTTATTTTTGACGAATCTAGCGGCAAATCCTTTCCATTTCTTTACGAAGATAGTCGGTATGGAATCACCAAATACATTCAAGGCCCTTGCGTTGTAGCAGTAGTAGAAACTGAACATCCTGTTATACTCGCAGGCTCAAAGAAGCATAAGGCCATCCAGGTTCCTGCTGTACAGGAGTACAAATTTAATAGGTAACTCAGGAAGTATGCGGCCTTTGGGGCTCTGGTCGCCTTAGATCCAGCTTACCATTACCGGTTTGAACCGCAATTACGTTGCGGCATATCCTCCCAGCTACGCTGTTCCGGTAATCCTCACTACATTGCCCTTCAAGTTCATCGGCCCCTTCCCAAGCTTCGCTCGGGTGTGGCCCCTACCGATGAACTACCCGGTGCAGCATAGGGGTTAAGCATATTCGAAATGGTAAACCTGATCCGTGGCGAGCCTTTAGCGGCCGCATCTAAAACTAATTTAAAGGGAGAGATTCTACGATGAAAAAGACAACATTGGTAAAGAGCGTTTTGGCAGCAACTATGTTATTTAGTGTGGTATTAGGAAATGGGGCCATTACAAACGCAGCTGCAACGGCTAAACCAGCTAATACCGCCAAACCGACAGTTACGGCCAAACCAACTGCTACACCAGCACCTATTATGAGGGATAACCTTAGTAAATATGGGTTGAAGAAGGATGTTGAACTGCCGGTGACTGTGACAGCAGGAGGTCTTAGCTATACTTTGGAAAAGATCATGATCTATGATGCAAAGTCTAAAGATGCACAAGCACTGATTAAGAAGTTCAACTATTCCGGAGAAGGAAAGTACTTTATTTGGACCAAAATTACAGTTAAAAATAATAGTGGTAATACAATTAAAAAAGATTACACGGATGTAAGCGAGAAATGGCGTTTAGGATTCGGTAGTCAACTCGGCGCGTACCCGACTATGCCACAAAGCAAAGATACTTCTGTAAACGATAAAGAGGCTCTATGGGGTTGGAATCTGAAGCCAGGGCAGTCAATGACTAGCTACCAAGCCTATTACTATAATGGGGATTTTAAGTCTTTTGTTATTTGGGTGGAAAACAAAAATAATTTGGTTTCACAATATATCGTTAATCCTCCAGAAGTTTAAGAGGGGATGCAGCAGATGAAAAACAATAAAAAAATAAGGAAGTTCTCAATTTTCTTAATGATTTGCCTATTCTTTGCACCAAATTTAATGTATTCTGCTCAGGCTGCAGACGTAAAATCTGGATCTGTAAGTATACCGATCACAACTGGATTAACTGGATCAGGGAATGCCGCAAAGACTTTTTACTTAGATCCGCCTAGTGGAGTAAACAGCGCTGCAATTAAAGCAGGAACTTTTAAATATTCAGGTAATAACAGCGTAATTGGGGCAATCACCGTAGAAAACGGAAAAATAAAGGTTACTCTTAAAGGTAATGAAAAGGTCGAAACGTTTAAAGTCACAGGTGCTAACGGTAATAATTCTACAAGTGTTTTTAGGACTACGCCGGGTAACTCTATTTGGCGATATGCAGATGGTCGAAGATGGCAGATTAATGATTATAATCAAGATCGTGGAGCGAACACAACCAAAAACGTAAACGCTACAGATTATTCAACTCCATCTGGCGCACCGCCAAAAACAACTGTTACCACAAAATCTGATCCAGTTAGTCCGAGTCAAGCAACGTGGTTTAGGGACAGTGTAAATACTGTCCCTTACAGTAATATTATTCAGTCAAGCATTAAAATGATAGATATGGAGCTTGAAGGGGACAAAGGTAAAGTAGGTCAGAAAGATGGGAAATTCATTATTACTTACCAGGTCCCATCAGCGCAATACTTACCCGAAAATGTATCGGATGCATTTGATAAAGGTGAATGGGTAACGGGTCGACTATATTACATTACACTACCATATTATTTTACGGCTGAAGCGAAAATGACCTCATATAGTTATGCAGGAACTGTCAATTTTGATTATGCTTTGCCTGACCAAGTTACTTTAAATGCTTCAGCTACATTAATTCAGCCCAACCCGAATCCCACAAAAATGACTGGTGAAAAAGTAGCGGTGAAAATTAATGTTAAAGGCGAATTGCTCTCCTATACGGATGCCCAAAATATTTCTGAGTGGGTATTTTATGCAAGGGAAAAAGAAAAAACTGATTCGTCTATGAAGAAAGAATATTCAAAGGTACTTACTGCCAATAAGGATTTTGATTTTGAAATTCCGGCAACTAAATTAAATGGAAAAAATGATTATAAACAAGATTATGTTTTAAAAGTAGTTGTAAGATTCAAAAATCCAGTAATAACAAAAACAGGACCAATTTCATCTTTGGAAGTTGGGCTCGAAACTTCAGCTGGAGTATATAAAAAAGATCCTCCTGATGATCTGTTCCCGCCCCCGCCAAACCCACCGGCTAAACCAGAAGGTAAACCTCCTATCGCGCGAATAAGTGCTCCTAAATATATTAAAGCAGGCGCTGATATGTTAGTTAACGGGTCAGGATCTTCTGATCCAGACGGATACATTACGGACTATGCTTGGGGTACACAAGGAGCACAGGGAGGAATCGGTAATACATCGAGAGGATATGTATGGTATACCAGAGAGGACGTAGGTCAGACGTTTCCGATTGCGCTCACTGTAGTTGACAATGATGGTCAAATTGGAAGTACAAGTACAGAGGTAACGGTGATTGAACCTATCCCATCTGCAATTATTGATATCACAGGTACGTTAAAGCAAAACCGGTTAACTACCCTTACAAATCGTAGTCAAAGTCCGACGCGTTTTCCTTTGGTACCATCGAAAACTCAAGTTACAATTAGTGCTATATCAGGAGGGACTAATTCAGATATTAAATTCAGTGGTACGCTAGCTGAGTTTGAGAGTAAGGATGTCTTGTTTAAGAAGCCGGGTAAATACAAAGCAACAATCTATGTGGAGAATACGATTGGCTACTCTGCAAGTAGTGAGATAACATTTGATATCGTACCAGACGAGGTACCTTTTGCTTATTTTTCAATACCGAGTAAAGTATATCGCGATCCGAGTAATGGAAATAAGGCAGTGATTTCAATAGATGATATGTCATTTTCGAAGGATAAAGATCCACTCGTTCGGAGGGTATGGGAATATCGCTACGATTCTAATAACAACGGAACTTTTGCAGATGAAAGTTGGGTTACGTTTAATGAAGAGAATCGCACTCGTCTCAATTTGGAACTATATGAAGTCGGAAAATACGAAATACGCCTTACAGTTCTTGAAGAATTTGGGCAGCCGACCATCGAGCAGTTTGTAACTGAAGCTGACAGAAGATCGATAAATTCTGAAAGTACACAAAATCTCATTGAACGGATCGTAGAAGTTGAAAACCGAGCGCCAGATGTAGATTGGGATCTATAGGGGGGAAAAGATTGAGGTTTACTAAAAGAATTTTACTCGTTGTAGTGTTTCTGTTACTTTTTTCCCTTGTACCGGAGCAACTGCCTGGAGTATCAAAGAAAGACTTGAAAGTATCAGCAGCAGAAGGCGAAGACATCACATATTACCGTAATATCACGGTGTATCCCGTATCTGATTCACAAGGGGATTTCAGAGGGTCATTAAGTTTTTATGCCCCATCATTTACCCTTATAAATATTCAATATAATCGTACAACAAAGTTAATGAGCTTCGATATAAGTCCAGAAAACGCCACAATGCAAGGTAACGTGGGTGTGCCGATAACGGTAACTACTGGTGGAAGAAGTGTCAGAGCACAAATATCTTTGATGTTCAATGCATTGCAGAATCCTGATTGGGAATATGATAATGATCAATGGTCAGGAATGAGAACAATGACCTGGGAAAATTATATAGGCACAGTAGATAATTATGGGACTAATTATAATGAGTCTACTACTTTCGATCTGAGTTCTACCCCAGATAAAAATGATATAGGGTATTATTGGCGGCCTGATCCTTTTGAGCCAAAAGCGATTCAATTGTTTTATAATTATTCTACTACTGTGAGTAATTTAGATGAGTATAGCAAGTGGATTTACACAGGGGGGCACAAGTATACGCTGATCCCCAATCATCCACCAACGCTCACAGTGACCACGCCTAATAATCAGCTTTTAATTAATGATAATGGGTTGAGCGGTATGACTATTGAGGGTTATGTGAACGATCCGGATAATGAAGACGTGACGGTAACCGCCGAGATACCAAATATTTTCTATAAAAAAACGGTTGTCCCTCAAGCTCAAGCAGTAAAGCCGTTTTATATTCCGATAGATGCTATTGAAGATTCCTTGCCCCCAGGCGATTATACGATGAATATTACCGCATCAGATCCTTCGGGTATGAAAAAAACCGCCACGCTCAATTTGTCTGTGAAGGCGAGACTGAGGAACAAAGCGTTTGTCTTAATCAACACACCTATAGAAACAAAAACAAAATATATGGACTCTGAAGGAGATCAAAAATACACGGAGCGATTTAGATATGACCATGATCCTTACTTTTTTGATAATTCTATGGGGATTATTGGAGATTCAGGGTTATGGAGATCATCCGCTTATCCGTCATTTCCCTTCAGTGGTGTTTATACGGCAACTTTTCAGGGACGGGACAATCCCAAAAATGATGACCGATTTGATGTATACCGGAAGTGGAGTCGAGATAATTTATCTACCATGACTTTTCATGTGCATCGTAAGCCCATAGCATTATTTACTGCGAAACTGATGGGGGGATATGTTCAAATCGCTGATACCTCCTATGACCTAGACCACATTACTGCGTCCAATAAAGGGATTGTGGATAGGCAATGGCAATATAAGAAAACAAAATCCACAATATGGAATGATGGCCAGCCACCTAATCCGCTGCCAAGTAATGATCAATACGATATACGGTTAAGAGTAAGGGACATGGATGGTGAAAATGGGTTAGGTGTATGGAGCGACTGGTGCGAGAGGACAGTCGGAGCAGCTGGTAATTTACCTCCTGTAGCACTATTCACAGTTGAGCCTAATATTGTTTCCTATCGTAAAGCTACGACGATTATAGATAAATCCTTTGATCCGGATAATGATCCATTAGATGTTTATTATTGGACTGTAATCAAAGATGGTTGGAATAAAGTTTGGGAACATTGGGGTGGAGCAACAACACCGCCGAACATCGCCGCTTTTGGATTAGGAAATTATCAAATTAATCTACAAGTACATGATAATCGTGGTTTGTGGTCGGAGTGGTATAGCCAAAATGTACAAGTTATGAATCTTCCACCTGCAGCCGCTTTTAAAATGCCATCTGAAGTATATCGAGATACACCTATTACGATGCAAAATCTGACACCAGATCCAGATGAAGATGGAGATTCACTGTCATACGCATGGTACGCCAGACTTAATAGCAGCCCCTATTATTATACGGGTAGCAATCGTAATCAATCCATGACAATTGGTAGCATCATGGCAAGTAGTGGAGTTTCACCACAACAAGCAATCTCTGATGGATGGGAAATGCGACTTAATGTCACAGATATACCAGTAGCATCAAATATCACACCACTGACTTCGTATGCTACACGTATGTTCACTGTTAAAAACCATATTCCAACAGCAGGAATTAATGGCCCAAGTAGTGTTTATCAGTATGATACTATAACGTACTATGGCGTGGATTCAGATGAAGATCCATCAGATATTAGTAGCCTGCAGTATTACTGGAAAGTCACAGATAGTGATGGTACAACTGAAATGTATCGAACTCCTAATATCAAGATTGATTTTCCTGAGTCTGGGATCTACACATTAGAGCATTGGGTTGTGGACCAGATCGGTGATAAGTCCAACATCGCTACTCTGAAGGTAAATGTAGAGAAGAATCTAGCACCAACTCTAACTCTTACAACTCCTGCTGGGACCGCGACTAATCCGTCGGTAATCGATGCAGAGTTACAAGGAGATCCACTCATTAAGTGGACGTATACAGATCCTGAAAATGATCCACAGGAAAAGTATAGACTGGAGTTTTATTCGAAGGATGATCTCTTGGTTAAGAGTGTTGAAAATCCGGATAGCACCGGACTACTGAGACAATATCAAATTCCTAACAATACATTTGATCGTTTTGAATATTTTACAGTTTATGGACGTGCCTATTCAAAATTGTCTTGGTCAGAAATCTCTAATGAAAAAACGTTTATCATTGATAATCCACCTAAACCGGGATTCACTTTAGTAACGGATACAGGTAGAGATGCGACAAAGGTACCGATTTATCGGACGGACGTTCTTAATATTAAGAGTACGGCAACTGATCCGGACGAACCAAAAGGAGATACCATAAGCCACAAGTATTTCTTAAAACCAGCAAGTGGAACAGAAGCCCTAGCAAGCACTAAAAAGGACTTTAACAAGCAGTTTAGTAGTAATGGTGTATTCACCTTTAGACAGCTTGTAACGGATTCCCTGGGGCTGTACCGTGAAATTTCGCATAGTATAACAGTCGTGAATCGAATTCCAACAGTAAATATTACGTATCCAACCAGTACGGACTCGTCAAAACCAACGATCGCAAGTACACTCACACCGATCATTAAATGGGATTATCAAGATGAGGACGGAGATCTACAGCAACGGTTTAAGGTGCGAATTATTAACTTGGCCACTGGTGCAATCAAGGTACAATCCGGTGAACAAGTATCAAGCGCTAAGCAATGGCAGATTCCAGCTGGTTCGCTGATCGAGAACGAGAAGTATGCCGTCGAGGTTGAAGTTTTTGACGGATTCAACTGGAGCAATGTTTCTGCACGTAAATACTTCATGGTGAATCTATTAAGTATAAAAGGTGCAGTGAAGCACACCGAAGAATGGAATAATAACCGCAAAGACTACAACCTGAAACAGAGTGGTAACGAGGAAAGCCCGAGAGGTTATAACGTTTTCTGGGCAGGAGAACGTTTTGTCCTGCAGGGGATAGCAACAGGTCTGCCAGATACCGTGCAAGTAACCATGACAGGTGGATATACCACGCAACTCACGCCGACCAACAGTGATAAGACTCTTTGGACAGGAGAATTATATGACAGCTCTTTTGATAAGCTTCCGGATGGACCGGTTACGTTTACCTTTACAGCTAAGAACGAATACAATACCAAAGTAGATACGGTTTCCGTTGTGATCGCTGGCGACTGGTCTGAATATTTCAGAAGCCATCGGATTAAATAATTAATTGAAAAGAGAGCCGGAATCACGGCTCTTTTCTCTTTTATATTGCGTAAATACTCAAAAAAAGTTGTGTATTTACGCAATATAAAATGGTATAATTAACTTATCGATAATGCATTTGTTTACCAATGGAGGATGACCATGGAATTATTTAATGAGTACCTACGAGATTTAAGGAAGGAAAAAAGATTAAGTCAAGGTGAGCTGGCAGAAATGGCTAATATAAAAGCACCTTATTTGAGTAAAATCGAGACGGGAAAGGAACCGGCACCATCTGAAGAGATATTGATTCGGTTGGCTCATGTACTTGAAGAGGACCCGTACCGAATGATTATCAAGGCAGGAAGGATCCCTAATGACTTTAAAAATGTGATTCTTCGGGATGAGCATGTCTATAACTATCTGTATCGAAAAGTAAAAAGTAGACCTATAGAGGAAGGGGCAACCAAATATGAGTAGTCAGCGCTTGAAATTAGCTGAAAAAACTCCCCATCTTGCCATTGTAGAACGGAAAGAATCATCGTTTACAAAGATGCACTTTACAACGGATTATATCGATCAACTTTTAGCAAATGTGAGCCTGGTAGATGTTATGAAAGCACATGGTGTAAAGGTTAAGATTGGGAGCGCTAAAAATGATATGTATATAGCAGATTTTTGTTGTGGTAAAAGTGACTACGATAATGGAAGAATCAAAAAGAAGACTCAAACCTTTAAATGTGAATCATGTGGAGCTTACGGTAATGCCATTCATTTTTTGACTCGGTATTCTGGTAAGACATTTCAGGAAGCGATAGTTGAGTTAGCAGAAATGGCTGGAATGGATCTTCCGGAGAAAACGGGTGAAGATAGAAAGCATCTTGCGCTTAAATTAGCAGCTGAATTCTATCATAAGCAAGAAAACTATGAATATTTCCTAAGTCGAGGGATATCTTTGGACGTATTGAAAAAGTATAAAGCCGGTTACGCTCCTGGCGGTCGCTGCCTTCGTAATCACCTGGAGCAACTTGGATTCACGAAAGAAGAACTGACTGAATTTAAGCTGCTCAATAAAAAAGGGTTGGACAAGTTCTTCTACCGGGCGATCATTCCCATTTTTATGAACGGTAAAGTAGTGGATCTCTATGGCCGGGCCATTAATGATGAAAACACAGGGGTAAAGCATCTATACCTATACGGAGATACGAATTTCCTTGGTGGTTATGATTACCTTGTTTCGGGACTTGTTACTATATTTGAAAGTTTCATTGATCAGCTGGTGGCAGAAACTCACGGTAATGCCAATGGTACAAACACAGGAGGCGCTAATAAGTTCTCCAAGGAGCATGCAAAGTTGTTAAAGAAACGTGGTGCTACGAAAGGACTTATCCTATTTGACGGGGATCCAGCTGGCCAAGAAGGGGCGTATAATGCAGCGGAAATTCTTCAGGCTGAAGGGCTGGAGAGTTGGATTGGTTATCTTCCGGAAGGAGAAGATCCAGCAGACTTGATCACCAAGAAAGGCATGGAGGATTTTAAATCCAGCATCGAGACTAAGCCCTTCAGAGAGGTCGAAATGTTTAATCTGTTGAGCCAGTATACAGCAGAAGAAATTCAGAAATATTTAGAGCACCTATCAAATAAAGAGGGGACTTCTCATGGAGAATTATAGTTTGCTCGTAAGAATGGCTGTAGAGGCTGAGAAAATTAACCCTTTTGTAGTTATTGCGAAGTTAAGATGTCATGAGGAAGGATTTCAAAAACGAATGAGCAATGTATTGCCTCGATATGTAATGACATTTAGATATTATTCTTCCATTGAAAAACTGTTGCGAAATAGAGATCGTAGTAAGGTGTTTATATGTCCTGCAGGGACGCATGGACTTTTATACAACGAACAAGAAAAGTCACTCCTTGATCTTATGAAGCCAGAGGGATTAACGTATGTCCTGCATAGTGTGGGAGAACTGGACTTATTTCACCAGGAGGTTAATCAGGAACTTCAAAGTTACATCCACAGGGAGAACCACATCTACAATGAACTTAAAGAAAAAAGTGCAAAATATTCAATGAAAAGAGAATTTCTAATGGAATGAGGTTGTAATATGTGGCGTGTAATTCATTTTAACTATTACGATGATTTATTTGTTGAGGTTGTAGTCGGGGAGGCGGATAACTGTACTGAAGAAGAAGCGGCAGCTCGTTTCCAAGGAACGATCATGGTATTGAGAGAAGATTATATTCAGCTTCTAGCTCAGGAAGATAAAGAGATAACCGATACAGATCGAGTATTGTACGGATTTGAAATTGTCACGAAAGAAACACCACCTCCAATCGATCCCAGAAGGTTGTCTCAGAAGGAGAAACTAGACCTCTTGTTTAACCCAGATTACATGTTAGAAGAAGATGATTTTCAAAAAGTGACTTGGACGATATCTGAAGCTTTTCAGTGGCTAAAGAATCTCAATCCAGATGAGGATGAATTTTTGTTGTCTTCATCGGCCTATCGTGTGGAAAAGGTAGAGAATTAAGAAAGGAGCATACTTTATGTACGGGATCTGTAAAGTTTGCGGATGTACTGATAACAATGCTTGCGTGTCAGTGAATGGTCCTTGTTATTGGTTGAATAAAGAACATGATTTATGTAGTGAATGTTCCGACTGGCAGGGAGTTGATATATCCAAAATCCCAAAGATTGATAATCAGTTGACTATACAGGGTGAAAGCTATACAGATGGCCAAGAAGTTAGGGTTATCTTGGGTTGGGATAATGGAAATAAGAAAATTTATTATATAAGTAATCCTGTGATCGGTACAAAAATGAACGATTACAAAGAAGAAGAATGTCATTACCAAGATATGAAGGATTGGACACTTAATGAATAAGGAGAGAGAAAAAATGACTATTTCAAGAGAAGATTTCGAAAAAAGGTTCAAAGAGGTAAACGCTTCTCTCAATTATGAGGAAGCTGCGTTAAATGAAAAAGAAAAGGATCTGCTTTTCCGCCGATTAAACGGAGAGATTTCTGATAAAGAATACAACGAGGCAATGATGGAGGCTGGAAAAAAGTGAGTGAGGCTTACTTGTACCCGGGAACGAATGTCCTTATTAACCATGCTGGTTTGAGAGATCAAGAGCTGCTGGATATTTTCGAGAGGAACCGATCTGCGCTCCGTCTCATGGAGTTACAAGCTAAGCCTATCCTGGGCAACTTCGATATGAAACATCTTCAGGTCATACATAAGTATTTATTTGAAGACGTATACCCTTTCGCAGGTAACATTCGCACAGTGAATATTGGAAAGGACAATTTTTGGTTTTCGGATAGTCCTTCCATTCCTTTCAAGGCAGAGAATATCTTCAATACATTGAAAGAGAATAACTTTTTCAAGAATACAACGCCAGAACAGTTTGCTGACAAAGCTGCAGCGTTATATTCGGATGTAAACTACCTTCATCCCTTCCGAGAAGGGAACGGAAGAAGTACCCGAGAATTTTTTCGACAATTGGCACAGAATGCTGGCCATGAATTGAAGTGGTCACAAGCCTCAAAGGAAGAGTATATGAGTGCAGTGATCCAAGCTACTGACGATCCTATGAAGTACAATAGTGAGCTATCAAAGGTTCTTTTAAAATGTATCAAGCCTGAAGAGGTAGAATGGAAAGTACCTGAGAAAGAGATTCCGTTAAAAGAAGTGCTAAAGCAAGCTGAAGGCATGCCAGCCGTACATAATAAATTTGACATCACCTCAGAAATGCTTAATAAGCCTGTGGAGCGCTTTAAATTAGATCACACAGGGAAAGGAAAAGAGCGCCTACAATTTCAGTTTAAAGGAAGCCAGGAGATCTATAAGGTCGTACTAGAGAGACCGCCTTTAATGTCACAACAAATGAAAAATGAATGGTTAGACTTAGCTGCTAATACTGTAGGACCCATCCAAATGCGAAGTCTAGGAATGGGGCTAGGGGAGTGATTTACGATTAAAGAACATTTATCAAGTAGTAATCCCCGAGGTGAAAATACAGATGAATAAATTCGTTCATAGGAAAGGCAGTTTTTTGTTGTAGCCGTGTAAGGATGATAAACATGGTCCTGGTGAGCGCATGCCATACTAAAACAGCGCGCATCGATATTCAATCGGTACGCGCTAGTTACTTAGCTCAAACACTGAAGTTTTTCTGAATAACTCTCTATGCTAAGAACGTTTGTTAGTCACAATATTCTACGCATTCCTTAACGCAAACGCCACCAACACAAGTCTTTACACAAACAGTTCGGCACTGTCGTAACCCTTGTGGTCCCTGTTTCTGGTATGGTTGACTAATTGATTCTATAGTCACCTCCGGAGTGGGCATGTAGACATTCACTGGTATAAAATTTGGAGTGCTAGTATGTGGTTGTGTAAGATCATGTTTCATCATTAAGATAACCTCCATAAGATTTTTATATATCCTATGTAGTTGGTGCAAATACGTGATAAATGCCTAAGTCTCTAAATATAAGCTGATCAGTCCGATCGGCGTCCGATCAACCGCCCGAATTTGTCCTGTGGCAAATGAAAAAGTTCAGTAATGCCACTCTACAGCCATTGAAAAGATAAAAGGAGTGTATTTTTATGAAAGAGGTTACTTTTTGGATGCTTGGAGGGTTATTATTTATTCTTTTAGCGAAGCCCATACTAATTCTGCAGCAACACAGAAGTATAGGGAAAGCAGTGTCATTATTAGCAAATTATAATGACGATTTTAGCTCGAAACAGAAGAAAAATATTGCTTATGGTCTATCTGTTTCACGCGATTTGTGGTTGAGCAGAGGTAATAATGTATGTCAGTCATTAGGTGCCCGTTGTGATGGAATTGGTCGTTCTGTTTTAGGAATTTCAGATAGGCCAATAACAGAAAATGACCGTAAAATAGCAGCTGATCTGCACTACTGGAACTGGGCTTTTTCCGGTGGGGTATCTGAGGGAATCAAATCTATGATTCGCGCAAGGGTGTAAACATAATTCACGTATTGGATGACTGTTAAAATTAAGTCATATCATGATTTAGATGATGAAAAATATTAATGTACTTCAGTGAATAGAGAGGATGTATTGAAATGATGCTTGAGTATGAGTGGGAAAACTATATATCACCCAAAAGATTACAGAAGATTAAGGGCAAATATACTCTTCTTTTTCAAATTAGGGACTCCCTGTTAAAAGCAGATTCTGGCAATCAAGAAAAGGTTAGCATATCGTTCCCGGATAACAAAGATGAGAGGGAAATTTTGGCGATTGCCGGTAGCCTTCATTATTGGTGGGTAATTGATTACGTAATTCAGGAAGAAGGTAAAACAACTTTGCTCTATAGAAATTGCAAGAAACATAAAGATACTGATCCAGCCGAATTGTGGGCAGAATTCATTCCGACTTTGGCCAATCGGAATTAGGTTACATATTGATAAGGAGAGTGTATAGGGAATGAGCGATTGTGAAAGTAGTCAGAAAATGGTGTTGGATAAAGGTAATCCCGATATGTTGAAATTTTTAAGAAATGAATTTATACAAGTGATAAGTAATACAACAAATTCACATCTAAATTTTTTAGTTCGAAATGACGAGAAAACCATTGCTGATGTAAAAGAAATAATTCAGATATTTATGAAGGAAAATATATCACTTAATAAATGGGGGCTATTTGAAATTCCAATTGATGGATGCTATTGCTTCATTAATTGGGAAGAAGATAAACATGTATCATTCGCAAACTATTTTTCAGAAGATAATAAATTTGTACCAACAACATTGGATGAATATAGTAATGAGGTACAATCGGATTCAATTACACTTGCAATAAATGCCGGCTAAGATACATATTGAATAAATCTTTGTATCAGAAAAGGAGATTCAAAAAAAGTGAATTCTGTGGAGGAATGAATACATGGATGCTGAAAAGATTAGTCTAAAGTATAGTTTTATAGCGGCTATATTTTTAAGTATTATTATCATAATTTCAAAGTATTTTCTCTTGTAAATGTGGCCATATATAACGCTTCATGCGGTTGATGAATCATATTGAATAGAAGGGTGTGAAGGTATGAGAGTATTAGTTAGTCGTAAAGTAAACAACTACGGACAATACATATTTGAAAAAGCAGAGATCGAAGATGTTTCATCCTGGGACATTGTAGTCTTAAGTTCAGCTCTCGAAAAATTGATTCAACATATAGAAGAGAAAGATACTTCTACTAATGTCGAAGATCAAGAAAGACTTCAAACAGCTAAAGATTTATTTAAACAGTTAGATGTTCAAAATGAAGTTCCATGGAGTTCAAAAGATACAAAATGAATAGGACGGTGTATTAAATGTGGCTGATTTATCTTTTTTAAAAGATATAGGAATCTTTTTAGCTCCATTCAGTGGAATATTCTTCATTCTAGTTATTTATGGTATCTCTCAAAATCGCAAAGGAACAAAATGAATATTAAGTTGTATAGGGAGTTCCATATATGAATGAAAAATTCCAAGCAGTTATTGAAAAACATAACGAGCAACCGTTTGTCTTTGGAGACGATGAAATGATTCAAAGCATTTTGGAAGACGTAGGAATCTTAATCGAGGAGCTGCCTTATCTTGCAACTTATCTGGATCAGGAATATAAAATAGCAATCCGAGAAAATCAAAGGAATATAGCGGAAAAGATCGAACGACTTCATTACGGCGTGAATTTCATTTTTGAAGCCCTTCGAGAGGGTGATAAAGTGGGCTATAAAACTAAGTATATAGAACAAATATCATGAACACCGACTGAATATTAAGTTGTATAAGGGGAGCAATGTGAATGATGAAAAAATTTAATGTTTATGGAGTGTTTCAGAATAATGAATATCTAATGAATGTACTTGTAGATGTAATAGATGCAGAAGATCAAGAAAATGCAATGGATATTGTATGTGAAATGAACTTAGGAACAGTAATATTTGATGCTAATCAAAATGCTTTTTTTCATATATATAATGGAGAAACACAAATACTAAATGATGATAAAATAATACATTGTGAAGTTTGCGATCCGAGAAATAAGATTGTAGAGATACCTATATTAAAAATTCCAATTTATTCTAGTAAGGATTATGAAGAAATTACCTTAAATCAATTGGTTCGAGGGATTTTAAAGGAAGTGTTTGAAAAGAACAAAGAATTTATTTCATTTGAAAGTATTGCCTTTGGAGTAAATGCTTAAACACCGTATGAATATTATGTACCCTTCTTAGAAGGGTGGAGGCCTAAGATGAGTGAAAAATTATATTACACTTTTATAGGTATTGTTGCGATTGTATTAGTCATCCCTATGTATGTATTTATATGGACAAATCCAATATCACTTTCTTGGCTAGTTGTCATTCTGATTGTAGCCTTTGGAATAGGTTTAATTCTTAGTCATATTAGTGATTATTTTAAACTGATAATCGGTACAAATTACAAGAAAGAAAAATCACCGCCTCTTAACCTAACCAAAAGCGAACCGAGAGGGTATCGTCGAACATTTGATATTAAAACGAATTACTCATCATTTTCAAATCGTTCCAATGATGTAGATACTTCAAAACCCACGATGTTCATAATGGGGAAAAACAGTGAAAAAATTTCTAAGGAGTAATTATGGAACAGCATATTTTGTGGGCGATAATATTTTTAACTTTGTTGATGGGTATCAGTCTATTAATTCTTAGACAAATCCGAAATAACAACTATGTTTCCAAGATCGTGGGTTCATTACTGAAATCATTCCCTGAGCGTGAGAGACCCCTTGAATTTAGAATTGATGAAAAAAAAGCCAAACAAACAAACCGTGAATTTCAAGTCAAGACAATGAGAGGCGATTATTTCATAGTCAACATGAAAGGGAGACATGTTATAAAAAAGGCTCCTGTCATCGGGTTTACGTTGTCTGAAGAAGATTCTTTGCTCATTGGTAAAGTTGATCCGACAGATTTGAGTCGTTATGAATTAGAAATAAAGACTCGAAAATAAGTTGAATACTTACAAATAAACACAATATTATGAGTACGATGATATAGCTAATTGTTAGCAGTTGAAAAAAAAGTCCACTTTAATCGTGAGTGGTCTTTTCAGTGTTCACAACTAAATCTATATCCTTCACGTCACGAATTGAGATCCGCAGCAAGCCTCTTAATCCTGCAAGACTAATCGTTCCTTCCAACATATCGACCTTTACAATTTTCCCCGTACTATAGTGAAGCCTCTTATTGGAGTAATAGCAGACCTGCGCTGTACGATCTTCATTTAAACAGAACTGAATCACCTGGTTCAACTCTTCTAACTTATCCTCATCCAGCTCTGTATCTTCAACCTCTGTTTGAGATTCAACCCAACGCTGTAGCCGGTCTTTATGCTCCGGCAACATCATTGAAACCCACTTCTTATGTCCTCGATCAATCATCCTGTATGTCCTCCTATTTTTGTAGAATGGTTTATGACCGTGCTGGCCTCAGTCAAGGCATTAGCCCGTACCAGGGCAGTAGGGCCAAATCTCTTTTGAATATCGTCCATAACTGTTCCTAGCTTCATTAATTGCTCATCTTGCTTTGCCGTAAATAAATCGACCTGCAGAGTACCAGCATCGATGATATTAGACACACCAACATGAATAAACCGGACTGGTGCAGGAGATGCATGCTTCTTAAGCAAATGTAAGCAAGTTTCATACAGATGCTTGGAGGTATGACTAGCCTGATACATTGTCTTTGACCGAGAAAATCCTTTAATATTAGCGTGTTTGCTGTATCCAATAGATAGGGAAACAGTAAATGCTGCAGCTTGGATCTTCCGGAGTTTTCTAGCCAGTGTATCCGTCAATTCGTAGATTACTACGGGTACATCCTGGAGTGAGTAATCCCGCATTAAAGTAATGCCGGAAGAAAATCCCTTCCGCATTTCTTCTCTCGGATCAACAAATACAGGAGATAAATCTACTCCCCACGAATGGTAGAACAACTGCTCACCCATCAAGCCAAACTTTTTCCTCATTCGTTCTAAGGGCGTTCTCGCTAAATCTCCAAGCAAATAAATGCCCATTCGATTCAAATTTCGTTTCATCCGTTCACCAATGCCCCAAATATTTTCTACAGGTAGTGGCCAAAACATTTTTTCAACATCCTGGTAGCTACACGCTGCAATCCCGGTTTTTTTTGCGTAATTGTCGAGTACCAATTTTGCGATTAGTTTATTCGGGCCGATGCCGATCGCGGAAGGAAGGCCATGTAGATCCATGATTTTTTTTTGAATGTGCTCAGCAATGCTTCGGATATCACCATATAATCGTTCCAGTCCATCAGTCACAATCCAGCTTTCATCAATACTATAGATAGAAATGGCTTCGATTGGCGCGTACTCGTTCAGCAGCTGTGTAATCATCATCGAGGTGTCCAGATACAATTTCATCCGAGCTGGTACAATTAAGATCCGCGAATCCTGCGGAATCTCATACAGGCGGTTTCCCGTCTTTATCCCAAAGTCACGTTTAAGTGCAGGGGAGGCAGCCAGCACGATACTCCCTTTTCGATCTGGAGATCCTACGACAGCAAGATGCACTTGGAGTGGATCTAGCCCTCTGGATACAGCCTCTACCGATGCATAGAATGATTTCATATCTATACACATGACTTGGTGGACCGGTAACTTATCATAATTAATGAAAATGGTATTTCCCTCCCAATAACAGAACTTATGTTCTTGTTATTATATTACACTGTGTTAGAAATTATTCAATGATTAATATTGTCCAATTGTGGGGGCAATTCTGAAGTTCTATACAAGAAAGACCACTTCAAATTGAAGTGGTCTTTCTTATACTCTACTAATATTTTATTTTCGATCAGTAATGCAGCATAAATGTTCTGGTACTTTCTAAAACGACTAAATCCACGTTATACAATTCAATTGCCGCAACAGTAGCATAAATTGCCAATCCGTTGGCTAGTTATATAATATTCTTGGCCAGTATTCTATACTGTGAGTTTTAACAATAATTAAATCTCCATTATAGAGCTCAACCGATTCAACTTTTTCACCGGTTGGAGTATAGTAATCTCGAAACTCACGACCATTTCGAAAGAACAAACTGGCTAATTCTTGTTGGCCAAAATTAATCTCCTTACTCATTTGCTGACCACTTTCAAGATAGGAGACTTTTCTTTCTTTGACTACAAACGCTTTTCTAGTGCGAAACAGTTTGTTAAGTGGTTCTGGTAGGTATGCAGCCCCTAGCTTTTGGATTGTAATTGCTTCAGGAACGATGGTTTGATCTAGAAATAGGGACAATCCTGTTTCTTCAAAGAGTCCATCAGGATCTAAAGGAATACCAACCCAAGGTTTTTGCGAATGGGGTTCATACTTAGCTTTGATTTTATGGAACAAAGATCTCATTAAAGAAAAAGTTTCCTCATTCACACGTAACGTGCGATTACCTGGTAAATCAGATTGAGCATGATACCTAACCGTAAGGCAATCATTTTTTGGATTCGTATCCCTAAAGAAGTCTGGACGACGCTCAATAACAATATTACGAAATATATAAAACCATCCTCGGATCAAATGTAGTTCACCATTTACGATTTCAACATCTAATTCCTCTTTATTCTGAATCTCCAAATGTTCTAGCATTTCGTTCGTGATCCGAATTTGCCCTTTAGACGAAACCTTATAAGTAGACGGTTTCTTTCCAAAAAAAGGTTTTTCGGGATTAAGTTGAATAATGTAGCCTTTATAATTCAGTTCTGTATTAAAGACAGCATACGAGACTTCAGTTCCAGAATCGATATTGAGTTCTGTTCGGATTTTACTAGGGATTGTAAATAGAAGTGGTTCAGTTAAAACCATAGCATTTCCTCCGTTCCATAAAAAGGTAATTGAATTATCTACAGTATAGCAGGGGTAAATTTTTTTGTAAATGTAAAGTTTTTTGTAAATGTTTAGAGTGGTGTAAATTCCGCAGATGGGCATAAGGTGGGATACTTGAAGGACTTCCCAGAAACTGCAATATCGCCAAAACAATTCGTAAAAATACCTGGTTTGAATTTATCGGACAATTCACCATAGGCAAATGCCACAAATAGAATAGCTAAAACGTATAGTTATGAAAGGAGAAAGTTGAATGTATTACTACTGCCCATTTAATTATAGCTACTCCCCAGCTCATTATACTGGACATCAATTAGCCCCGAGGTCAGAGTATAATTATCTGCGAGGTAGAGTCAAAAAGATTATTTTTGAGATCGAATATCCAGATGGAACCCAAAAAGTAATGATGTTAGATAATGCTCATGACATAACACACATTGCATTTAATCAAAAATATGTATTCCCCGAGGATACACACTTATTTAACGTATCTCCACAAGACTGGAATCAGAATCCAGCAATGATTGCTTATCGAACAAATGCTCAGGCGTATCCGCATTATTTTACTTTTGATTCAGTAACAGGCGCAGAAATTGCAATTAATCCCACCACTGTCGCATCTGATATAGGAGATAAACCCCGTCCGACTCCTTATTGTAGTAGTCAAAGGTGTGGTGGTGATGGCGGAGCTTTTGACCCGAATTTCAAAATATTAGATCCTAAAATACTTCAGCCGGGTGGAGGACTATTTGATCTATAAGTTGATACTTAGTTAGATTTAAGAAGTAAGAGACCACTTCAAATAGAGGTGGTTTATTTTAGTTCTTGATTTGTAGCTTACTAATTGCTTGGATAGTAGCCAAGTAGATAATTGGGCTAATATTGAGCTGCATATGTTCGTCGTCTTCTCTATACAAAGGACGACGAAATGAGATATAATGGAAATGCGGAGGACGCATTCTACCGTTTTATAACGCTGATTTATTTCGTCGTCCTCTATATTTTGAATAAAAGAGAGGTTCGCAATGTTTGAGAAATTTTTGAATCAATATAAACAACTAGGAAAAGCAGATAAGACGATTCAGAATTATTTGACAACCTGGACCACCTTTGAAAAATGGATACGGTTAAGTGATCCGGATTTGGAAGACGCAGGTTTTGCAACACAAAAAGATATTTCAGATTACAAGAGATATCTGTTACAGCATGGCGGCAGGAATGGCGGGCCGGCCAAACCATCGACCATGCAATTAACATTTGTCCAGTTAAACGCGATCTTCCGTTTTTTTGCTCAGAACAATTACATACCCGATAATCCAGTAGGGCCGATCAAAAAGCCTCCTGCAGCTCGTCGTCTTCCGAAATGGCTTTCCCGGAATGAACAGAATGCTTTACTTCGAGATGTCAGGTACAGGGCAGACAAAAGGGAAAATGCAATTATACTGACTTTTCTCCGGCTTGGACTACGGGTGCATGAGCTTTGCGATCTGCAGCTCACGGATTTAACCATGAGCGAACGGAAAGGTAGCGTATATATTCGTGGTAAAGGAGACAAGGATCGTGAGCTTCCTATTAATGCAGAGCTACGGGCCGCCCTACAGGGCTATCTAGCAGAAAGAACTTCTTCCAGTCCTTATGTGTTTGTTTCTAAACGATCGTCAAAATGCTCTGAGCGCGGAATTCAACATATCGTTGAGAAGTATCGAGCACGAACGCGAATCAAGGATTTATCTTGTCACAGCCTCCGACATACGTTTGGTCATGATTTAGTAGCTGCCGGTAACGATCTGCAGAAGGTGGCCATGTTGATGGGTCACTATAAGGAGGACGGAACACCGAACATTGCAATGACCATGATTTATACGACTCCTGGAGTGGAAGATTTAGAAGCTGCTGTGGAGTCGATCAGCTGGACATAAAAATCAAGGAAATTAAAGGAGGAAAAAAATGTTATCTATTGAAACAGTAAAAATATTGCGTAAGATGGCATTTTGGTTGTGGTTAGCTGTAACGGTTACGGTAATAATTAAGGGGATTTTTGATGGTACTGAACTGTTTTATATGATTGCGTCTATTCTACTAGTTTTTGCCACTGGTTTGTATTTGTTCAAAATTACCCATAGCGAATCCTGAAGAACTGGAATTTGCGGTGGAGTTGATCAGCTGGGAGTGAATCAAATGAAATTAGAGTACAAAGGTGTTAATGATCGCGGTCGTGTCGAGTGGGTTGAAAAGGATTTGACTAGTTCTTGGTTTCCAGAAGGTAAACCATTGGAAGAATGGCACCTTTTGCAATACAGACCGTTTGTAGAAGAAATACAGGCTACAATCGGGCGTGAATTAACAAAACCTGAGCTTGAAACGATTCATTGGCTTTCGGGGTTAGAGGAAAGCACTATAAGTCACATTTTGGGTCTTATTAAAGAAGGACGAAGTAAGTAAGCTTGCTACGCCGTACGACGAAACTGATTTATTTAGCGATAAAAAGGAGCGTTTTTTTATGAACAAGTATTTTACTACAGTTGGTTTGCATGATGGCAATTTTGAAATGGAAATATTGGTTCATTCATCTGCTAATTCAAATGAGGAATCAAAAAAGATAGGGAATAGTGGCAAGTTCCATATTGGTTATCTATATGAAGACAAACTTGTAGTTAAAGGAGAAACTCTGACAATAAAAAAAGAAGAAACGGACAAATATCAATTCAGAGTATGTAGAGAATGGAAGCCAGTTGTTAGTTATGAAGACTACGAGGACCTAACATGGGACGAAGCAATTAGATATTTAATTCTAGAAGAAAATAAGTCATTACCTTTTACTTTAGAATCCTACTATTACGGAACTTTTGAAACCCAGCCGTTTGTTGAGATACGTAATTGACGCAAACTGTGAACTAATAGGGCACCGAAGTGCCCAACAAGTTTCTATTATTTTTCTGGTGTGAAAGTAAAGGTTTCTTTGTACTTTCTATGATGGGTTTCGTTGTTTGAAGGTTTTCCGTACCAGCTAATTTCGATTTGAAGTTCCTTTGAATCAACTGAAATAGGGAAGTTAGAAAAGTCGACTAACTCACCATGTTTAAAATTCTTATGATGATCGTCTGAAATGCTTAATCCATACTTTGTTTGGGTATTTGGTTCATCTCTATAGGAGTTAAATACGACATTTTCTAATCCAGCTCCGATATTGGTGATGATAATGTTGTACATTTCACTTTCATTTTCACGAGGTTTTGACATCTTGGAGGTATATTTCTCAACTTTTTTGATTTCAACTTTCCACTGATCAGATTGTTTTGATGTAGGTGTTTTGTAGAGATCATTTGATGCTACGGCAGCATATGGAGAAATTCCAACGGCTATAAAGCAAAAAACAAAGAGAATTATTAGTTTTTTCAGCATTGTTGCCTCCTGTGAAATAAACAATTTTTGATTAGTATCTCTTTAAGAAGAAAAAATATTCTATTGCACAGTACGAAGATACTCAGAATCAAATTAGAAGAGGAGATCTTTAATGAATGATTTAGGTTTATTTACAATTGAAAAACGCGTTCAACCTGCGCTACCAGAGTCGTACATAGTCACCATTAAAATTTCTGAAGAACCTAAAGGTTTTTTTACACGTTTATACTCCATATACCAAAATAATAGAATCTACCTAACTAAAGAGATAAAGAAGAAGCTGTTTAAAGAGGATTCGATTATATGGAAAGCATCTTTTGAACCATCTCATGACAGAAAGGGAATGGAAATTTCTAAGCATCATGAGTTTAGACGTATTATGGCTTTTAATTTCAGAACTGAAATAGATATGATTGATGCACGCAATAGCGATCCTGGAAGCCGAAAAAATAAAGATAGAACATCAGGTGACTCCGGACGCAGAAGTGCCAAGATGGATTATGGAACGGATCCCTGTATCTGCTGTAATGCGGATTGATCAGGCTCCTAGCCGGAAGAAAACAACGTTTATAGTGAAGATTGAGGCAGAAGTAGTACAATAATGTTTTACAACTAAACATATTAGTGAATTCCATCTTTGAAGGAGAATGTAGAGATATGAAAATACACGTGTACATTGATAATGAATTTGTTAAGACATTCAGTAGTGAAAAAGAAATTAATAATGCGGACCTTGGGAAAGTAGCAATTGTAAAAAGTGAACCTATGAATGATGATAAGTCGGAAATTAATCTGTATTTAGTGACGGTTGATGAAAGACCCGACGAGCTTAGGGACAAGCTTATAATGCTGCTGAAAAAACATGAAGGTAATAGCTTTGAGGGAACTTTAGAGTCTGCCGATCCTGATACATTTCAATTTATTTCCTATATACCAAATGTAAAACTTAACATTGGCGAATCTGGTATTGTTGTTGCAGATCAGCGAGAAAGATACTATTTCACGATACCATTTGAAAATCTTCAAAGTATCACTGATGAAAGTGATGATAGACGACCGGCGTACAATATATCCTACAAAAATGGGTACTACATTTTAGTCGAGATCAACAACGAATACTAACTCAAATATTAGTAAAAGGAGCCTGCTTAATGAAGAACAAAAACTTGCGTATGCATTCTGGTATCTATCGCTTTACTTGGCCGTATTTAGGAGTAGATTTGATTCGCGATAACAATGGTGAAGTTAAAGTATATCAATGCGAAGTGGAATTGAGAGTAGGGCAAGAGGAAGATATGCGTGAAGGAAAATTGATTACAGTCGTAGTTACGTCCTATGCACCTCCAGGTGTTCAAAGTTTTATCGAAAACATTGCTACCAAAGTCCGGATTGCATTTTTTGATAAGATATTCCATGAGAATCATTGGGACAAACCTGTTGTTCCAGAAGAAAGTATTCGTTGGATTGAGCAGCATCTATATTCTCAAGGGAATGGTGAAGGGCGTGGGGATAGTTCACTAGACACCATTCTGGAAGTGACCATGACTTGGGATGCTAAGCGATATGCATATGGTGGCGCTTCATGGAAGCCTATCAAATAAGTAGGTAAGGTTATCACTGAAGTATAGATTAGTATTGTATTAGAATAATGAAATGAAAAGCAACGCCTGTCAGGAATAAATTTACAGGCGTTGTTTTTTTTGTTTTTAATGCACGTGTCTGTTCTTAAAAGAGTGCCTTGCTTTATGTAGAGTAATACAAAAAGGAAGGGTGGGTAAAACCCACTCTTCCTTTTTGTGTTATTGCACCCCTTACCGGGGATATCGTAAATCACCATAAAGTAATTCGTCTTGCGCCCCTTACCGGGGATATCGTGTACATTTATTATATCATATGATATAAAGACGTCAAGGTGTCGGCGATTTTTCTGATTTTTTGTAATGATACCAGTCATAATAATGCGCTTCCGCATGAACGCGAACCTGCTCAATGTCGGAAAATAGATCATCAATGAGCTTCATTTTAATCTCTTTCATTATTGTAAAGCGAGGCATGATGAGCTGGATCTGTTGCTGGTCTACTTTATTCCAGGCATGGTAATGAAGGATATTGCTTACCGGATCTACTTTTCCCCGGATGGCATAAAAACGTTTCTCCTTCAGTATACGCAGATCACTCACCATGGCAGCCCCAGCTTTAAATTTCAAGAATTCCTCAAATGTAAATTCGCCGGCATAGGTACTCACAATTCCGGACAAGATACGATCTGCCCACGATGCCGGTAACCGAATTGGAACCAACCCTTTTTTCGGATGACGATAGGGATCAAGGGGTTCAATTCGTTTGCGGGAAACTCGAGTCATATCACTAATGAGCAGAGTCGTTTCTTTGCCGCCACGCAGTCCGGGGATGCTGTTTACAGAGAACACATTTTTTGATTCGGTTCTCGTTTTGCTGGTGGTCGGAATAACCATGACGGAATCCAATTGTGGATACACATCCCATACCAGAGCTATATGTTTAGCATCCCATTCATACCCGATTCCGGTGAAGTAGCAGTTCACTAGATCAAACCGGGAATAAGGTGGTGCGTAATGGTAGGGGGAAGTAGTACTTCTGTTAAGTGGTTTGATATCGTTCTGGGCAAAAGTAATGAGCTTCTCAAGTGTCATTGTTCGGTCCGGTTCTGGTACAGTATCAAGTAGAACTTGTAAAGGCTCCAAGTCTTTCAACTGATTAAGGAGTTTTAGAAAATCGGCTGCGTTTAATTCTGCTATAGAGGTGACGAGATCATCCAGTGTTTTAGTCAACAAAATCCTTCCTTCGACAAAGAGTTTAGGCGTTCTTATATAGCATACCAAAAATCTCCATCCTGTGGCAGATTCTTTCAGATAATGAATGTAGCAGAACCCCTTGATTAGTTTTCATTTCGTTGTCTTTTCTATACAAAGTATACGTAAGAAGAGGAACCGTTGATGTTTGAAGGGGACCCCTTAGAATAGACATTCATAAATCGATTTTATTATCAGCTTAATGGAGAAAGATATGAAGACCAAAATAGAGAGCACAGCCGACAAAAGGATAGAAGTTTGCATATTTTAAATTGGAACACTCCACAACTTTGGATAGTGCTGTTAGCGCCATAAATATGAAAATGCCAGCAGAAAGTGAAATGGCTATACCTGAAATGGTCTCAATATTTTCAAGCCTGCCAATAAAACCAGCAGTAACCATCATCCCTAATATCGTACAAAAACTCAAACTGACTAAATACATAATCAGCCTGAATGAATCACGAACCAGCGTACACAATATTAGCGAGAACATAATTATTTCTGTGAGTTTATGTAGAAGCATAGATGAAATTATCACAATCCCCGTATGTTCATCCACCAGAAATCCAGTAGCTATAATCATTCCATCTACAAAGCTATGGATGCATGCACCCATCATCATGAATTTGATAGACAACTTCGACTTCTGTTCCTCTTCATGTTTATGTCCATTATGATGAAAGAGAAGGGGAATTAAAATTCCCAGAACAATAAAAATAAGCCCAACATGTGAAAACTCAACTGCTAAGGGAATGAGTTCGATAACCGTAAAAGTTAGCAGAACACTCATATTTAACGCTACAATTTTAAAATGATTATGAATGATCCACTGACTCTTAAAATTCATCAGCACTCCTGAGAGAACAGAAATAGCTAATAGCCCAGCAGAAATAAGAACGTATGTCATTGGGAAATCACCTCTAATTTCCCATCGTCTAAACTGAAAGTATGAACCACTTCAATAAATTTGACTATCAACTCCTGCTTTAGATCATCCCGGTTCTGAAAACTGGTTTGATGCAATGATTTTTTTATTTTGGGTTCAAATCTATAGATAATTTCCATCATAGCTTGCTTGTCATTTTCTTGTGCTTGTGCGATCAATTCATATAAATGGAATTGGTTCATTTTCGACCTCCTGTTGAACTGTTTTTAATAGCTTCAATGAGTTTGCCCATTGTCTCACTCAGTACATCTATTTTCTTCTCAAATCGAATAAGCAAATAAAAAGTTACTCCTATCGGAAATCCAACATTCGCAATGATTTGTCCCCAGGACGGAACATCATCCATCTGTTTTCCCTTCCTTTCTATTTATCGATTCTCGTAATTTTTTTAAGGCAACCTTTTTCGTTTTAGAAATACTCTGCTGAGATACGCCTAACTTATTGGCAATTTCTTTATCCTTCATATTCTGTACGATGGAAAAGTTTAGTATTTCGCGTTCTCGCTCAGTGAGGTTGATAAACGCAGCATACAGAGAAGGATCGCTAATCTGGTTCTCTAACTCTTCAAAGAAATTATCTGAATATTCAACGCTGTTTTCGGCGGGATGATTCAAGTAATCGGATTCATCCAAGACCATTGAAAAGCGCTCATTGTGTTTCCTATTCTTTTTATCAAAATAAATTGAGTTATAGTGCAGCAGACTCGATATATAGCCAACAAATCTTTTTTCTAGGGTCATATCTTTATCCTCTTTATTTTCTGGATAATCATTCCTTAACAAGTGTAATCCCTCCTTTTTATATAAAGAGATGTAAGTGGAGAAAAAAACAACCTAAATAGAACAAATGTTCCCATTTTATTATACCATCTATTCGATTGACGATATAATCTAAAAAAAAAAAGCAACTTGCTCTCGAAAGAACAAGTTGCTTTTTTTAAAATTAGTTTAATAAACGAACAGGTACCCCGGTAATGTAGAAGCTGAAGTATATCGAAGATAGCTTCTATTAATTGTGAATACCCAAACCCCAGCTTGCCCTTGAGCGGAAATGACGCCACCCTGAGTTACATAATGATCAACTGCCCAACCAGGGCCGTAATCAGGCTTCCCAGCTACAATCATGTACTCATGACAACCCGTGCACTCGTATTTAGAACCGCCAGCAAGTTCAGAAACATTATTCCCATTTTGGTCCACTACCCGGGGCGACAACCCCGAAGGTTTCATGTGGTGACCATTACCGTAGACCGGACATGGATTTTCAGCCATTGTAATCTCTCCTATACAATTTAGTTTCAAGAACGTCAACCGAAGTTGATCGTGCTTGTACTAAGTAAAGAGATCTCATGAGAAAAAAATACAACCAGTTACTTTAAAAAATTTTAGCCACCTTTAAATTTACGGAACTAAATTGGATGAAATAAGTAATATATGGTAAGGTTATCCTAAAAGGAGGAGGAATTAAGACAATGAAGAAAGTGAAATGGTTATTTTATTTGACTCTGCTATCTGTAGTCCTAATGACCGGATGCAGTCAAGCAGCACCCACAAATGACCCGAACGCAGCTTCAGGTAACTCGCCCACATCATCTGTCGCTCCAGATGAAGAAGCAGCAACAAGAGAACCGCAAGCAGCTACGCAGAACCCCTCATCTTCTGTTTCAGATGAACAAGCCGTAAATGAAGCCATTAAGGTTGCCGAAATATACAAGAATATAGAATACAATGTTACAGCTTCTGATGAATTGTTGTCTGAAGAGTCAATTCAAAAGCGAACTGAAGAAATGAAATCATTCTTTACAGAAGGTTTTTCCGAAAAAGCCGTGGATACGCGCTACACAATTATGGTATTACAAGTAGCAGAAGCACAACAGGCATCGGTAACATCAGAAAATCTAAAATTTACGGTTTCAAATCAGAAAAAAGATATGGTTGAATTGATCTATACAGCTGACCTTATCTTATTGGATCAGGAGAATAAGGAAAGTAATCGAGTACCGTTACAAGGGACTTTAACTTTATTTAATGAAAACGGAAAATGGCTCATACAAGGAGATAGATTTGACAAACCTGCATTTGCTAAACTTTCAAGCCCCTTAGAATAATTCGGTGTGACTTAATTGTGCCCTGTAGTTTGGATTGCATTTTCGTTAGGATAATGAAATAAAAAAGCAACTCTCGCCAGCTATTGGTTGGCAAGAGTTGCTTTTTTCCATTTCTAATGGACTTTTCAGGTGACAATCAAGAATTTAGCAGCTGACATAGAATTATTCTCGCATCCTGTAGAGGAACTATTTCCGGTTCTGGGAATTTCGATGTCGATACTTTGTAGTCAAGCAGGGGGAAACTTCATTTTCGGATATGCAACGCTGGCGATTATTTACTTGGAAATTCTCAATGACCGTAAAAGCATGCTTTTGTGGACACTTTAAAAACGCCTATTATAGTGTTCGTAAATGTGGTATAATTACTTTAGGAACATCCCGAAAATAACAGGCACATTTTGAAACATAATAAGGAGTTTTCTGGCAATGAAAATAGCATATGGACGGGTATCGGCTAAAGATCAGAACCCGGAACGGCAACTTGTGAAGTTTCGGGAGTTGGGCATCGAGGAACGGTTTATTTTTGTGGAAAAGCTAAGTGGCAAGGATTTTGAGCGGCCACGCTATCAAGCCATGCGGATGATGATCCGAGAAGGGGATTTGGTGTATCTGGATGCGCTGGATAGGCTAGGTCGTGATTATGACGGCATCATTGCTGAATGGAAATATATCACGAGGGAAGTCCGAGCTGATATTGTTTGTCTGGATAATGAAACCTTGTTCGATAGTCGGAAATTCAAGACCATGGGGGATCTGGGAAAACTGCTGGAAGATCAGTTTCTTAGCATGCTGGCTTATGTGGCTGAGCAAGAGCGCAAGAAAAATCGGCAACGGCAGGCAGAGGGTATCGATGTTGCCCGAAAAGCTGGGGTAACCTTTGGGAGACCGAAGAAGGGAATCAATGCTCAGTTTTTGCATGCGTACAATCAATGGAAGGAAGGGAGCATAACGGCTACTGTAGCTATGAAAATGGTGGGTATGGGAAGGACTACTTTCTACAGACGAGTAAAGGAATATGAAAATAACAATAGATGATAGATATCGTAGCTTATTAAGTAGGTGCTGTTATTCCTGTAGTTGGCCATAAGTATCGATCTGTGTAAGTTAAAGAAGGTGAATTTACTGGAAGAATACTATAAAGAACTATATGAGCGATTGAGTAAGGAAAATGAACATGTTATAAGGCTGCTATTTGAAAAAGAACAAGAAATTGTAGAACTCAGAAATGAGAACAAGTGGTTGAAAGATCAAATCGCTGGTAAGCCAATGGCAGATAGGGAGAAGATCTTACTGCGGGTGGCGAGACAGATAATCAAAGAATTGGAAAAGTAACGGCTGCCGTTGAGTCAATTAATCTGAAAGGGTGATTACGAATGAATAAGACCATAGAAGAATTGGAATACCTTATGAAGTTTTACGGAAAATTACGCGGTGTAGCCACTGATGAAAGCGGAGCTCTCACTGACATCGAAAACGAACTTGGTATTGAGGAAGATGTATATTTACCGCATGTTTTATATCATGAAAAAATCGATGAGATGTACGAAATAATTGATATTAAATATGAGGAAACGGTCAAGGAGTGGAGACAACAGCTTTTAAAGGATGGGATCATCACGGGAAAAGAGAGTCACTATTTTTATGAACAAACTATCTGCGAGAACGAAAGTCCATTTGCTGCTACACATCAATTGATTACTAATATCTATAATTCAGGTTTAACTCAGGAAGAGAAAGAAAAGCATATTAAACTGGTTCAAATAGCAGCGGAGGCCACAGGGAAAGTTGAAGTGCAGGATTGTTTGTGGGACGGAAAATAGTGATCTTAAGTCAAACTACAGAATCTAATAAATACATGAATGAGGGTGAATATGAATGTCTACTATGCAAATTATTCTAAAAGAAATCGAAAATCAATTAATAACTTATTTGGACACATTAGAAAATCAATACGGGTTAAAGTACACCCTTGATTTTGAGGATAATCGAATAGAAATACGTGGGCAAACAGTAGAAATGGATAATTTTAAGATGCTTTTCTTCTCAATATTTGATAAAGATGAGGAAGGACCAGGACAGGTTGCTTTGGATACACTTTTTTTGCCTTTTGAATTAAGAGGTACTGGAATTGTACTGAAATTAATGGATATCACGTACCAAATAGCCAAAAAGCATAGTTACACTACCATGGTAGTGGGTATGGTTGAAGGTTTTTACAAAGCTCTCGTTCGCAGAGGTGCATATCCAATAGATTATGAAACCGTGCAAATCGTTGGTCGTACTAATTTAATAAAATAAATAGTAGGATCCGCAGAATACATATTGAATAAGGAGAGTGTATTAGTCATAAATAGCTTTCACAGAAGGGAATCTAACTCTTTGAATAACTACAATTTTAATCAGGCCCAAATCCAATTAGCCTCATTCAACCAATTTGGGGAGTTCTACTTTTATATTAATCCATTGCTATTGCAAGAGTATCTAGATGAAAAATCAATAACCATTACCCTTGATGAATTTTTGGGAAGCAGCACTATAGAAGAAACACAATCTATATATATCTGGCTTAGAGAAAAGTCTACTCCAATTCAGGTGAATGCTGAGATCATTTAATAGATAGTGGTTAAGCTTCTATATCTCTGCAAATACCGAAAAACTAAAGGAATGACTTTGACACAAAATCGGGAGTTGGTAGATATGTACCGGAAGGAGAAATTGATATGTTTTTGCTCTTCGTTGCAGTTGTACTAGTAATTTTATATTATTTAATATTTATGAATAATAAAGAAAATCGGCCGAGTAGAGGTCAAAAGAAGCCCATTGTAAATAAGAGCCAATATGAACGGCCTAGAAGGAACCGCATTCGCCCGAGAAACTAAAAAAGATTAGATGGAATTCATTTTAAACAAAATTAGTAACTAAAAAATAGAGACGAACCGCCGCTAGAACGAATTAAATACTAAATATATGGTAGAAAGCAGTGTTCTTCCGAATACTGTTCTCTTAAATTGCTTCGATCTATCTTTTTAAAGATATTAATTTTAATTTTAATCTTATTAAAGAATTCAGTTGAGAGGAAAAGGTTTTATATTTGGTAGACTTAGGATTATTTCTGAACTGAAATATGAATAACCTGCTGCTATTGAAAAAAGTCAGTTTGAAACCGATTATTCTAATGCAGCTAAGAAGCTAAAAACCCTTTTATAACGGAGGATCATTATGTTTAAGAATCACGGAGAACTTGCACCTCTATTGCTGATTAATGCTATTTTACTCATTTATTTTATGGTAGCTTATATGCTATTTCGGCGGTGGAAAACACAAAAATATCTTATTCTTGTCTCAACAACTGGGATCAGTTTCTTGGTATATGCCATCTTCATGCTTTTGCGAATGTTCCAAGACTCAGCCCTTGAAGATCTACGGTTTATGCTTGCCTTTCTCAATTTATTAGAAGTATTTGCAATGATTGTTTTAATGGGTAGCTTTCATTTTCTCTCACCCAAAAATAAGAAAAACTTCACGCAGCTGGTGATTGTTACTGGGAGTTTACTGCTTATATCTACAATATCTATTTTCATGAAGGGGCCAATGCTTTCTATACTGTTTCTTCTATTATCCGGAGCAGTGTTTTACGGTTTCTTTTGGTTTGGGATATTACCACTACTGACGAAGAAAAAGTATTTTTTTATTGCCATAGGTGCTCATTTTTTGGCTATGATTTTTCAAATGATTTATGTGCTATCACATAGTCCGATTACAATAATTGGATGTTTTCTATTTCAGGCTATTCTCTTTGCATCAATGTTGTTAGCATTCTTTGATCGTATTTTGGATCTCGTTCAGATAGCACTTCAACAATCTGCAACTCAGTCTTCCTCTACACTAGGTCAAACTAAACCGGAAGAAGAATTTCATGAGAGTAGTCATTACGAACCCAAAACAGTAGTCACAGAAATACCCAATGAAGTTGAGTTTGCGGCTCAGTCTTCCTCTACACTAAGCCAAATAAAACCAGAAGATGAGTCTCAAGAGAGTAATCATCCCGAATTCAAAACTGTGGCTACAGAAATACCCTATAAGGTTGAGTTAGCAACTGAACCACCTGCAGAGCCCGAGGTTCAAATTAAAAATGCGACTCATAAAGAAGAGGAAGTAAGAGATCCAGATCCAAATACAGATTCTATGTTAGAAGAGCCTGGTTCTGTAATTGCTAATACAAAGCATCCATTTCCTCCAAAAGAGGCAACTAAACTACCGAAGTTTAGTCCCGATTTGTCTAAACCAATGAAGTCCAAAGAGGATTTACCAGCCAAAGTTGAAGAAGAACATACAAATTCAAGGCAGTTATATTCAGAAAAAACATGGTTTGAGCGTATACCCCAATTAAATGATGATGAAAAAGAAGAATTAGAAAAAATATTGGAGGCTAACTACAGAACGCATTACGGTGATCGAAATCCGATTGATACACAAAAAAATTCTGCAATTGAGGTTACTGAAGAGACAAGTGAAGTATCTGAAGAAAAAGAGACTAAGCTCCCTTTCCTTCATGAAAAGGAGACAGGTAAGGATAAGGGCGTGGTTATAAATCCGTTCAAGAAGAATTAAGATTAGAGCCTGATAAATAAGGAGGTCTGATAATATGTACAATCGAGTTATTCTTGCTGAGAAGCCAGATATGGGAGAAAACATAGCAAAGGCATTGGGGATTGCCTCAAAAAAACGTGGCCACATTATACTACAGAATGGTGATGTGGTGACATGGGCAATTGGGCACTTAATACATTTAAAAACGCCAGATGCTTATCCGGAATATAAGGAATGGAAGTGGGATGCTCTTCCGATCATCCCTCATACAATGGAAACTGAAGTAGACCCGAAGAAGAAAGAGCAATTCGAGACTGTAAAGGGACTGATCAATCAAAGTAAGGAAGTTGTACTGGCCACAGATCCGGAAAGAGAAGGAGAATACATAGGGCGACTTATTCTAAAGCAATGCGGCTTCAATCGGAGTTTTAAACGACTATGGATTGATGATCTTACGGAGCCTACCATTCTGGCCGGGATGAATAATCTCCGGAATTCAGAAGAGCTGGATACTTTGGGAGACGCTGCCCGAGCAAGATCATATGCTGATTATTGGTTAGGATTCACAGCATCCAGATTCTTTTCTCTGGTAGCCCAAGATGCTACAGGAGGAAAAGCTAATCTATCAGCAGGACGCGTCCAAACCCCGACCCTTCGGTTGGTATACGATCGTGAGTTAGCCATTGACCAGTTTCAATCCAAACCTTTTTACACTCTCAATGTCGAATTTCATAATGAAAAGGGAAATTACAAGGGGCAGTGGTTCTCTGAAACTAAGAACCGTTTTGAAGAAATAGACCAAGCTGAAGTAATGAAGAAAAAGATTATAGGCCAATTTGGAGAAGTCACTCGATTTACTTCCAAAGAAAAAAAACGACAGGCCCCCCAGCTGCTCAACACTTCAGCACTGAAGACAGCCTCACGTAAGCAGCTAGGATTTAGTACCGTTCGGACCACAGATGTTCTGCAAGAGCTTTATGATGCTGGGTTTGTGTCTTACCCTCGTGTGGATAGCCGTCACTTGTCTGAAAACAAAGCAGACGAGCTGGCCAAGCATTTGAAAAGTCTTAAAGAGACAAGTGCGAATGCTGCTCTGTTTCCGGAATCTATCGGCAGTCTGAAGGGCAACACTCATTTTGTGGATAATAAGAAGGCTGCAACCCACCATGCCATTGTGCCAACGGCCAAAGATCCAGGGCAGCAGGAGAAACCTTTGACGGTAGATCAAATAAAGCTTTATGAACTAATACTCCGGCATACTCTTGCAGCCCACTATCCGGATGGAGTTGACCGAGAAACCGAAATTTTAACTACGGTTTCTGGAGAGACGTTCATTTCACGGGCTACGAGCATACTCACACCAGGATGGCGTGAGCTGCTGAAGCCAGATGCGGAAGAGCAGCCAGAAGAAGATATAGCTTCTATAAAACAGCTTCCAATACTTGATCAAGGAAGTCGTTCTAAAGCCAATCTAGCTGAGCTGGGGAAGGGTAAAACCAGCAAACCGAAGAGACTTAATGACGATGAGCTTGAAAAGCTAATGGAGAATGCAGGGAAATTTGTAGATGATACCGTGGATGAAGAAATATTGCTGCAGATTAAAGATAAAGGGATCGGAACGCCAGCAACCCGGACCAACATTGTACAAGGCCTTGTTGGGAAGGAGTATATCGAGATCACAAAGAACTTAGTGTATTTGACTAAAAAGGGCCGATCCTTCATGGAAATGGTCTATGATCATCCGATTGCAAGCATAGAACTTACTGGTGAGTTCGAAATGAAGTTGGCTGAGGTTGAAAGAGGAGAAAGACCCGTTGCGGATCTCTTGAATGAATTCCGACAGCTCACGCATGATATCTTGGCGAGTAAAGATAAAATGGTATTGAAGGTGAAAACTCTAACTGGTGATCATGCTTTTGATAATCTCGAAGAGATCGGTGTCTGTCCGAGCTGCGGTAAGCCGGTGATTGAATACCCTAAGATCTTCAGCTGTAGTGGTAGAAAGGAAGGGTGTTCTTTTGCTATATGGAAGAACTTTCGCGGAGTAACAATAAAAACAAAACAAGCCTCCGATCTCCTGCTGAACAAAGAAATCTTGCTGAAGAATATACCTGGGAAAGAGGGTAAGCCTGCGTATGATATGTACCTGAAGCTAAAAGACGGTGCAATCAGCACCAGGTTCCCGACTACCGAGGATCAAAGCCTTGGAGCTTGTCCTGCATGTGGGAAACCAGTTGTTGAAGGCAGTAAAGGATTTGGCTGTAGTGGCTGGAGAGAAGGGTGTAAGTTTACCATATGGAAGTCCTTCCGTAATACTGAATTGAATGCAAAGGTGGCCAAGAGCCTTCTGAGTGGCAAAGAAGTAGAGATCAAAGAACTTCCAAGTGAGAAGGGACCCTATTCTGTATTCTTGAAATTAAATAAGGATAAGATCGAGACACGGAGTCCGCAAGCAGCGGATAAGAGTTTAGGGCCATGTCCAATATGTAAGAGTCCTGTCGTGGAATATAGTAGTGCTTATGGTTGCAGTGATTTTAAATCTGGTTGCAAATTTAAGATTGGGAAGACCTTATTAGGTGTCGCCATTCCTTCAGCTCAAATCAAAAAAATACTGAAGCAGGGAAAGACCGACAAACTGGAAGGATTTAAGGGTGGGAAGAATGGATCTTTTGATACTGCACTTGGTTATGATGTGAAAAACAACCGTTATTCGTTCGTTAAGTAATAAGAGGGATGATACTTGAACACTATCTAGGAAAGGAATGAGAAAGGAGCTGCTAATGCGCAGCTCCTTTTATTCTACTTATATGTACGGCTATCGTTCCTCGTATTAGATTCTGCATTTGAGAAATGGATCTTACAATTCTAAAAATGAGCAGAAGAGGGCAAGTGTCGTTGGACAACATATCTTTTTATGACTAATGCAATTTAGTCCCTGATCGTCTCTTTAATAGTGAAATCCAAATGATCTATAAATGTTTCGCCTATTGGAGTATGGTAAAATAAATCTTTTTCCGGTTTTATACCTCTTGCATCAAAACCAATTTCACCTTTCCGACATTCAAATATATCTGAGAAAAACTTACTAAGCGATTGTCTTTTATTAAGTGGTACCTTTTTTACACGATAATCTGCGTTGATTACATCAATCGATTTCACTATATATACTTGATCATCATCATATACAGCTACATATGATTCCTTAGTAAAATCATTCATATCTCTTATTTGTTTTTTTAGTTTTCCGTAATCGGGATTCTTCGGAAGCTTTGCTTGAACTAAGATACTCTTTACTAATTTAGGGATTGTTACATCATTTTTAAGAAGATATTTGCGAACAGTAATAGCGAAATCTGCTCCAACTTCAGGCTCCATTGTAGTCTTGGGGAAATCTTTTGTAGTAACTTCAAATGTGGAATTTTCCACAGTATCTTTGTACTTCTCAATGGCTTGGGAACAAAATATTTTAATTGATTTTAATAAATCTATTGTAATATTTTCCTCACCATTTAGATCATGCTCTTTTATATCCTTGTATGTTCCTTTCTCGGCAAGTTCAATAGCTCCTACTAATATATCTTTTAATTGTGCTGGAATCATTAGCATCCCCCTATACTAGTTTTTTGGTTATTTTATTTATTCTTTGCCTCAACGACGGGTACCCTGATGAATAGTACCATTTCAATAATGTCACTAATCTTATACTAGATTTCAATAATGAAACTGTCCGAATCGGTATTTTTACAGTGAAGTCTTTAGAATGGAAGTAGCGTCAGTCTAATATTTTATTTTCTTCTGACATCAGCGGTAGTTAGAATGCTTCTTCAACTCCAGGTACTCTACTATTATCGAATCAAGTCGCTCGGATACCTCCAGCACCTTCGTAACGGATAAAACGTTGGCGTGCAAACCCAACTGGTTAAGCTCTGCTCTTAATGTCTCCATCTCAATTTTCATCCGATCTAGTTTACTTTCCGCGCTGATTTCTACATCCATACCTAAACCCTCCCTTAATGTACAATGCGTTAGAGATAAAATACCGTTTGGCATTTTTCACACTGGTACTGAACCATTTTCTGTAGAGGTCTGGTTGGGATAACAGTTGATCTCCGCTGGTATTTTCGGCGTGGTGCTGGTTCTATAGAATCCCCACTGGCCAAAACAAAAGAACCCGGCATTGGGGACACTCTTTTATAGCAGCAATTCGGACATGTTTTTTCTTCGAGAATGCTTTTTTCTTGATCAGTCACGGTTAACAGTAACTCTAATATGGCCTGGTTATGTGCATCGGTAACGCTATTGATGGATATCACCGGGGCTTCATAGGTTGTGAGTGAATACAGTTTATTCATGCCCTCGGTAGCTTCCATTCCTTTGATATAGCGTATGTAGCGATTACCTTGCCATTGGGTAACATAACTGATTACCGTTGTTTCTGTAATCCCTTCAGCGCTTGTATAACTGATTTCATTACGCTGCAGATCAACTTTGCAGAATACACCTGAATCTAGGACAACGGAGAAATTGAAACATTCATCCTGATTTAGTGGGTAGGCCCGCAAGTCCCTCAATATCTTCGCTTCAGCCTCTTTTTGCTTCTGCACTTTGGCCACCATGTTTTCATTGATTGCGTGTATAAGCTCAACCAATCTTTTTCGAAGCATATAGCTCGGTAATCTAAACTGGATTCGCTGATCTATAAGCGCGCAAAGCAACTTCACCTCCAATTGGTTAAAGTGCTTTCCAATCATTGAGCTGTAAAAGTTGTCGGTTACCATTTTCATTTTTCTCCTTCTTTATGGGGTAAGGCCTTTAAGAACCTCACGCCTTTGGGGTTAGCGTTTGCTTAGAATGTGTTTGCGGCCGGTATGCTTGCCGCTTGGCACATGTTTATCAGGCCGGGCTAACATCCATGAATAAGCTACATGCGTAGTTCCCTTAGAGGCTCCGGGGGCCGGTGTAACCGGTCTTTGGAGGAAGGGAACTTGCCTGTCATGGAGGAACGCGCAGCGGCAAATCCTTGACAGGCTCAAGCATCCTGATAAGCTTTGCCGGGCTGCGGCAAGTGACACCTAGGCCGCGGCTTCCGGCGTAGACGGAAGACCTCCGTTTCCGTTCTCTTGATCTGCGCTGTCCTTCGGGAGCACAACAAAAAAGCCCATGGAAACGGCACGCTGCCATAATCCTGGACTTTTACAAGGGGGTATATTTATTTGGTCCTTCAGATCTAATTAATTACTCTTAATCCGGTTTTCTTCTTCTATCTTCAGCAGAATATTAAACATTGACATTTACGTAAAAGGGGGCAGCTAAAGCACATGGTTAATGTCCTTTAGTTGCCCCTTACTGAGCATATATTTTGCTGGTTGAGAAAGGCCTTTTAATCTACAAAAGTTAACATTTTATGGACGAATAATGTATTTATTATGATTATTTTTTAACTTAACTGTGGATGAATTGTGGATTACTAATGGACAGGCTGAGGATGATTTGTGGAGAAGATTTAAGGAACTCAAGCCCCGCGCGGGTTTGTCTAAAAACTGTTTACAAACACAATATCTTGGGTTATTTTTATCTAACGGAGCCTACATTTGGATACCTGCTTCTGTTTGAAAGGAGGTAGGTATTATGAATCTAATTTTGTTGGCTACTGCAGTCTTAGGACTTGCAAAGGAGTTAGGTTTAGTCAAATTACTCAAGTATCTTCAGGTGAAGATATCTGAATATCTTAACAAACGAAAAAAGCACTAGCGGCCGCCAAGCAACTGTGCTCTTATCGTATTCGTTATTTCTGACTACTACTCAACAGAATCAGGATTCACATGTAGATCCAATTGGGCTGCGATCTTGCGAGGATCGCAGCTTTTTTAATTGGTAGAAGTGTAACTAATGTTGATTTAGTTGGTCAAATCATTTTTGTAATAAACAGATTATAATTCAATGAGTCTGATTTTTCTACTTCTTTATTCTTCCTTATTCTTTCTTAATCCTTTTGGAAATTTGATTTCACTTAACTCTACATATAGATGTGTCATTTTAAAACTTATTACTTCATTTCCTATTTAGTACCCTCATTTCATTCTAACATAACATTCTGACTACATTCTGTTCTGTCCACGATATCCCACAACCCATAAAAAATGAAAGCGAGCTAAGAGAAGGTGTTTCCCCATTTTTTTTTTTTGCAGTTTTATAAAAATATGATGATGTCTATAAATATTTGTTTGTTATTTTAAAGCGATCGTTTTTCCTTATCTTAATTGACTTATGTTGATAAGACTCAAGAGTGTACCTTAATTAACAAAATACTTTAGCCATGAAACCCCACCACCCCGCAAATTCGGAAGCGACCAGCCAGGGAAACACACCCTGACTGTTCCAATCCGAATCTTTTTTGCTTTGCAAAAAGGGGTACCCGGTGGCATGGAAGGACAAGGGAAAGGAAAAACAAAAGAGACTAAGAGCAGGCCGGGGAAGTTCATCCCGGCCTTTTTGCGTGGGGGAAATCGAAGAAGGAAGGGCAGACTGGGCGCTTCACACGGCGTTGTATGCGATCTGTTTTCTCCTGCCCTTTTCTCCCGCAAACATCCGAAACCGTAACGTATCCGTCATTTTAGCCAACCACACCGAACCTTGCCGTGCAAGGGCGGCTTTTCTCTGCGAGAACACCGTCCCTTCGGGCAGACCCTTGCACGGCAAGAACCGGTATGGTTAATCGGGCTATGACGGCTACGTTACACGGATGTTTGCTCCTTGAAAAGTTCATACGAAATCAGATGCTTCGCAAGTAACACCCTTGTTCTTACCCCTTAAAGATTCCGCTCATTGCCGCTCGGGCTAGACAGGCCCACGATGCCGGATGAGGGGGAGGTCAAGGGTCAAAAAAATTGGAAAAGGTGGTTGATTTCTGTGGAAACTGCTAAGGTTGTCAGTTTTATTCATGAGGACTGGAAAAATTTTATTGTGGCTAGTTATGTAATAGATGGTGTGGAACTTCAGGTTGAGTTTTGGACAGGCGATGATATTTGCGAATTTGAGAATGATCTTATGGAGTCTATGGAAGACGAAATAAACGAGGAAGAATCCGCTTTTGAATGCGGAGAAGATATTAACGTCGATGAACCTATTTTCTTATGCACGTTTCAAGACGGTAGACGTGAGATCACCAATTCTATTGCTCAAGTCTTAGAGCGTTGCTTATCAATGAGTCAGAACGGTAGTGGGGAAATACAATCTTTCGAATTAATAGAATGTGAAGATCGGCAAGAACCAATCCATTCTGAATTATGGCACCAAGTGGAAAACGGAGAAATTGAAGTACCCAATTTCACTTTTTATTATTCCGTTGAATTACGGACATGGGTAGTACCAATGGAAATGTGTTCGCTTGGCGGTTGTGATACGAACCTGATTCCTTTTGACGATGAACAGGCAGCGTATGACAAAGCAATGGAGCTTACCAGACAAGGCAAGGAGCAACAGATAGGTATGCCTTGTCATTCCTGCGCTACTGAATATTACAACTAATCTACAAAATCGTTTTGAAATAGTTGGCACGTTAGGATGACAAAATATACGAAGTAGGGGATTAATCATGAAAAATAATCAGAGTGTTTGTGCCATTAAAGAAAAAGTAGAGATATTAAGAGGTAGTGATAAGAAAAAGGTGTTTTCTATTACAGAAATTATCAACGCTTTCGATGATCTTATCTCAGTTATTGAAAAACAAGCTACAGTCATCAAAAACAAAAATGTTGCCCTCGAATTTTATGCTGATCCAGCAAATCATGATTGGAATCTAAATATTGATAGGATTCCCATTCCTCCTAAGGTTATGGAGGATGAAGGAAAGATTGCTCTTGAAGCACTCGGATATCCTCTATCACAAAAAGAAGTATTTAATGATTCAATCGATACAGAGCAGAATTTTAACAAGGAAGAAGATACTAACCAATCTATGCGGAAAAAAATCGAGAGTGGAGAAATTGAAGCACCTAATTTCCCATTTTATTATTCTGACGTAGAAGGCGCTTGGGTAGTAGCTACTGAAATGTGTCACATTGGCGGATGTGATACGAATCTAATTATTTGTGATGATGAAAAGGCAGCGTATGAGAAAGCAATGAAACTTACAAGACAAGGTAGAGAACAAAAGATTGGTAGAGCATGTTCTTCTTGTTCTTCTGAATATTTGGACTAAGCGACATTTAAGAGAAATAAAACTTATCGTCTGGGCTACGGAGATAGAGTTGAACCCATATTCAAACAAATATACGAAGCAGGGAGAATAATTATGGAAAATAGTCTGAGTGTATCCATTCAATTATCGTTATTAGAGCAAGTCGAAAATGGGGAAGTTGAAGCGCCATCCTTCCCATTTTATTACTGTAATGGAGAAGAATCATGGGTCGTCTCCACTGAAAAATGTATGCTAGGGGGCTGTGATATGGAACTCATTCGTTGTAAAGATGAAGCAGAAGCCTACGAAAAAGCCCTTGCTCTTTCGCAAGGGGGAAACTACCGAATGGCTAGAAAATCTTGTTCGTATTGTTTTGATGAATACAATGACCGTCGTGAATTTGTTGGGTCTTATTAACTAACATCTAAGGAGTGGTTTTGATGCAGACACAAAACAGAATCGAAGAAATAACTAGCCTATTGCAAGAGGGCGTATCTATGGTGTATTCCTCTGACGCATGGAGAGAATTATTGCTCTTTCAATCGAAATTCTACAATTATTCTTTCAAAAATATGATGCTTATCTACTTTCAGAAACCGAATGCCTCTCAGATCGGCAATATGAAGTTTTGGAATTCCTTGGGGCGCCGTGTGAAAATAGGGGAAACCAGTTTGAGAATTTGGGCTCCTATTGAGAAAAAAGTGAGGAATGATGAGACGGAAGAAGAAGAAACCAAGCGTACAGGATGGTTTCTTGCTCCGGTATATGACGTTAGTCAAACCCATGGAAAAGAGTTGCCTAGCCTCATCCAAGAACTGTCTATGGATACAGGAACACTTCGAGGGTTCTATCAAACACTTAAAGCGGCTTGTCCTTTCCCTGTCGAGGAAAGAAAGCTTGATAACGGAGTTAAGGGATATTTTGATTACAGTACAGAATCAATTGCAGTCAAAAAGGGGTTAGCCTCCCTACATAAATGCAAAACACTGGTACATGAAATGGCACATGGTTTGTTGCACAAAGAGACAAATCAATCACGAGGTGTACGTGAAGTAGAAGCCGAGGGAACAGCCTTTGTAGTTTTGTCTTATTTTGGCTTTGATACCAGCGAATATAGTTTTGGTTATGTTGCGGGGTGGAACGGATCGAAGGATGCTACGGCGATCATGGATTCAGGAAAAACGATTCAAGAAACTGCTAAACGAATCATCAAGCAAATTGAGCAGCAAAAACAATCAGAGGCGGCTTAGCCATCAAGGCGACCCGGACCCGGATTCACCGGGACCGGGGGCTTTTAACTCTGAGACATAGATCACGAATCATATTTCAAAAAAAAGACAACTAAGGAGCGATTTTGATGATTGTTACATCCGAACAAAAAGAGGCGTTACGTGCGCTTGCTGTGGCTTATGGAAATCTGTCATCGGTATGGGATAGTTCTTGGGAAGGTCCAGACGCATTCGGGGGAGATTTGAATGATTTGGGTGTGTTGCCATTATTGCAACTAGATGATGCTGAAGCTGAGCTATTGACACTCGTAGAAAGAGTTCAAATAAGGAGGAAACTATGCATGATGAAAAATGATTATGGTATTACGGTTACTTATTGGGGTAACGACGAAGTTACGGGGAAGGATAGCGAGGATCGTCCCTTTATTCGTATACCTGAAATGGACGAGAGTGGAAATGCCTTTATAACGATTCACGAACAAAAACATTATGCTGAACAGTTTCGGACGGTACCTCTGAAGTTACCAATTTATAAATACATGGAAGTATCAACGGAACATATACAGGAAAAAACAAATACATTTCTTCGTGATGCTACAAAATCGTTGTATTCCGGAATCAGTGTATACCCAAAAGGAGTTTACGGGTATTGGGTGCATGTTGATCCAGGAAGGTCCGATATCCCCGAGGACTTAGCCGCACTCATCGAGCTGGCTAACGAAAATGATTGTATGTGGTTAGTTTTGGATTGTGACGGGGCGATTGTCGAAGGGCTTCCTAAATGGGAATGGTAATGGCATTTATAAATTGGCTTGGCAGCTCATGGGCTGTCAGGCTTTTTTTGTTGGAGTAAGGACAATGCAAAGGAAGCCACCGCCCCGGGCGGTGCCTGCGGATACAAGCGTGGCCATAGTGGTCTTCGTCGGCAAAAAATGCCGTCTCAATCCACTAAGTCCGGGCGATGTATTTCAATGAAGCCAAACCCTTCTCAAAAGAGAAAAGCTGTAAGGGCTCTCAAATTGCCTAGATTGACGCTATGCATCAATCCAGACGTGAAGGAAAAGCAGCATCATGGCTGCGCCATTATGCCAAAGCAAAGGGCAGCTGGTGGCCATCGCAGAGAGGATGCCGCTAGAGTGCTGCGCTTCTGGTCGCCTTTCAACCGCACATATCCGGGGAACGTAACGTATCCGTCATCCTAGCCAACCACCCTGAACCTTGCCGTGCAAGGGCGGCTTATCTCTTTGAGAACACCGGCCCTACGGGCAGACCCCTGCACGGCAAGAACCAGGATGGTAAATCGGGCTATGACGGCTACGTTACACGGATATTTAGCTCTTTGAAAACTCCCATACGCTCCACACAGTACGCCAGCGGCGCGAACTGCGCTTTCCACCAGCAAGACCATTAAAGATTCCGCTCATTGCCGCTCGGGCTAGATCGGCCCACGAGGCCGGATTTTAGGGGGAGGACTGAGATTATGCAAGCAAATTTATTGAAGGAGGCCATTTTAATGTCAAACGTTAATCCAAAAGATGAGTGTTGCACTAGCGCATGTGGATGTGTGGCCAATAGAAGAAGAATAGTCATAATTCGAAGAGATTAAATTAGGAGGTTTACATATGGCAGCAAGAAAATCGGGAATAGCCGATTATTGCGGATTGTCCAGAATTCTTAGTGTGGAGACAAGATACATTTTCTTGGATGGCAATCTTATTGGGGAGATCATCTATGACAAGGAGGATACAAGATACTATAGCATCTGGATTCAAGTGGATGAAAAAAGATTCTATGAGTTTGATTTGAAACGAAAAAATGCGATCGGTCGGGCTTTGGCGAAGGCGGGGATACAAACAGACCTATACCCTGCAAATGCACCACATTGTGATAATTAACTTATAGCCGTAGGGCTTTAACCTTGGAGACCAACTATGGAATTGAAATCTAACTACCAAATCTATAAAGAGTTGGTATACGCCGTTGTAGAGCATGCGCTTGGAGTTCGTAACATTGTTGATGCTATTGAAAAAACCTTATTTTATGACACTTTCACTAGAACAGAAATACTAAATATTTCCTGTGTTCAAATGGAAGCATATATTTCTGACTGTACAGCTCTATACATAAAAGAGTTAGAACATAGGCTCTCAGGTGTAGAGTATCAACTCAGCAGAATAATAGAAAAATTAAAGTCTGATGGTATAGAGTTGTTCGAAGGCCCAAGATCCATTTTGAATAGCACGAAAGCACTAATCAAAATGAATGAACATGAAAACTTGATTGTGATCAGAATCATCGATCATAGCGCAGGTGATGAGGCTTTGAGTTATGCCATAATAGCCTCAGATGTAGAGAAGGCCGGAAATTTGGCGCTTCAAATACATGCAAAGGAGCACGAGACAGAAGTGAATCATTTAGAAATTGATAGTGATAGTTCATTTGAAATTAGCTGTGCACCTGATGCTCACGGAGAACTATTTTATATTAACTTAACCAAGAAGATCACGAAGGAGGCGTGCTAAATGGAACCAAGGCAGACGATAACCCATCTAAGTGATAAGAACCGTGAACAGCTAGAGTACGAGCTGCAGGTCTGCCGAGCGAATGCAAAGTTAGCCTTGAGCCGATATGAGTTTTTGTATGTGGAAGAAATGAGTGAACGTATCAAGAAAATCAAACAGCAATTATCGTATTTATAAGGCTACTAAAGGGGAGAAAGTTATTATGTCAACTAATAAACAAGCTTATCATTCAGCAGCACTTCGGGCTTTGAAAATGGCTAAAAAGAAACCTGAAGCGATGCGGTTTTATTTCTCCTTCACCAAAAAAATGATAAAAGCTTGAAAAAAGGAGGGAGAGTAAAGGGAAGGAGTTTGAAAGACACCATCAGCTGTTAGACGCTGGTGGTGTCTTTTTTTTACCTGAGAATTTCACTAAAATGGACCCTGAAGGCGAAAGGAAGCTACCACCTCGGGGCGGTAGCCTTGATAAAAGAATTGCCTTCGCCCGCCACCCCGGTTACACCGGGAATTCTGTGGCAGCCTGCGGCCAGCGATGTATATTCTCGAAGTAAACCCTTCTCAAAAGAGAAAGACCAGAAGAAAACTGCTATCTCAATTCCCTCGGAATGAAATGACATTGTTTTAATTCTTTATGCTTCGACCTTACCACTTCACGCCTTAAACAATACAAGGTCAAGCCCCCTGCGGGGATGGGGGAAGCTGCTAGGTGTAGAACAGGGCAGCCGGACTAAACTGCCCCTTTGCCGGGACATCTGAATAAACATAGCAGAAGACAGTACCAAGCAGCCCAAATCCGCTGCTCGACACTGCCTTCTGCTGAAGCTGTTCTTTCCCCGAAGTAAACCATTCTCAAAAGAAATAATGCCCTTAGTTCATTTATTATCCATGGCCACTCTACCCTGATTCTTCACTATGAGGCATCTTTTTTTGTTCTAAAAGTCAAGTGAAATCCGTTTGTGTCTTTTATGTGACAATGATCAAAAATTGGTCTAGACCGAATTTCGAAGTTCGTTGATTATCGGAAAATTTTGGTTTACAAGCTGCTACATTCTAGGTTAGTTTAGTAGTACGTAAATGTGGACCGGCTCCCTTGTCGAAAGGAGGTGGGGTCCATGAACCTAGTCTATATCGCTGCTATTATCCAACTGGTACGCCAATCCATTGGATTAACAAAGGATATTCATTCATTATTTACAAAAATCTCTTCTTATATAGGTAACCGAAAAAAGCACTAACGCCTGCCAGCTAGAAGTGCTTTTTCGTTAAGGTATGCTTTTGTCTACCCTTTAAGAGTAGCGTTCACATTTACTGCCAACTGGCCATGATCTTGCCCAAGATTGTGGCCTTTTTGCATTTTATAGTTGGTAATACCAGATTACCAAGCTCTTTTAGTTGGTAGTAGTATGTTGTGATTATAACTCAACAATTTCATTCTGGGAACTCATTTGGGAACATTTTGTTAGACAACTTCCTTACTGACACTATGCTTCACAGTATCACCAATCTTCTGAAGTTTTCTACGCGCAGTTAAACAATTGTAATTTCATATAAGGATTTTCATCTAAATGGGGACAAGGATTTAAAAATTTGTTTGCTGTGAAACCCCACCACCCCGCAAATTCGAAAGCGACCAGCCAGGGAAAAGCATCCTGACTGTTCCATTCCGAATCTTTTTTGCTTTGCAAAAAGGGGTACCCGGTGGCACAGAAGGGCAGGGAAGGGAAAATCAAAGAAGTAAAGAGCAGGCCGGGGAAGTTCATCCCGGCCTTTTTGAGTGGGGGAAATCGAAGAAGGAAGGGCAGACGGGGCGCTTCACACGGCGTTGTATGCGATCTGTTTTCTCCTGCCCTTTTCTCCCGCAAACATCCGAAACCGTAACGTATCCGTCATTTTAGCCAACCACACCGAACCTTGCCGTGCAAGGGCGGCTTTTCTCTGCGAGAACACCGTCCCTTCGGGCAGACCCTTGCACGGCAAGAACCGGTATGGTTAATCGGGCTATGACGGCTACGTTACACGGATGTTTGCTCCTTGAAAAGTTCATACGAAATCAGATCTTCGCAAGTAACACCTTTGTTCTTACCCCTTAAGGATTCCGCTCATTGCCGCTCGGGCTAGACCGGCCCACGATGCCGGATGAAGGGGGGGAGGTTCCCATTTATGATTTTTCTGTTTTTCAAATTTATTAAGGAGTGATTTAGATGAGAAAAAATTGGCGTGTAGAAAGTCAGGCTCTTAAAAATGAATACGCAATTGCCCGTGTTTTTAGTTCCTATCAGTTAGGTCAGATTTCCCGCGAAAAGTACTGTTCGTGTGTGTCCTATCTAATTCAGCTGTAAATCATGATTGAAAAACCCGGGCGAAAACAACGCTCCGTATGACCATAGTAAGGGAGGAAGAAATATGCGTAATAAGATAAAGGTTCTGATTGATTTAGAGGATATTGCCCCAGAACATGACAACTGGCTTGTGGATACAGTGGCTCTGCAAAATTGTATTCAGGATCGTTTGGAAGTTACTGGAGTTACAGTTCACGACATAGATCTAGAAGTTTACGAATAACAGGAGAGTGATCTTATGCAAATAAGCTTTGATATTTTCGATGACGAAGTGTTGCTAATGAATACAGATATGAAGAATCTGAAACCGGAAGAAATGACTCTCGCTATGTTCATGTCCAATCCGGATTGGAAAGCTGTGCATGATGTTAAAGCGAAAGGTGAATCTAAGGGACAGTACAATTTGATCCAGCCCAATGGAATGCAGTATCAAGGTGGCTTGATTAGTAAATTTCGTAGTCCTGAAGAGGCAAAAAAGACTTTTCACTTTTTAGCTGTGTATAGGAAATTATTTAAAGGGGGGGATATCCCAGAAGTTGTCCTATCTGAATATCCGAAGCTTCTAAAGTCCCGGCGGAGAATTATCACTCTTATGAAAAATATCCATATCGGATCCGGTCCTTATGTAGCCGTTACCGTTAATAATCAGATTCGCCATTTTCATATCATGGATTGTCCTCTAAATTTCCGGATGAACATGAGGGAATTTCTAGAAGATCATTTTCTAATTGAATTGCATCCCGGTCAAGACCCCCATGAATTAAACGATGGTATCTTTGGGCCAGTTGAGGAAATGGCAATTGCGCTCGAATGCAAACTGAAGACTATGTTGCCTGATGGCCATCGTCCGCATCGGATGCTTCCTAGACTCCTTCAATGGGGAGATAAGGACAATCAAGTGTGGCTTAGGATCCCCGTGAGTATCAATGATGAGGGAGAATGCACACAGTACCGGGATGTTGAGGGAACTACAGTGGTTTCGCTTGGTTCTTGCATCCCAAGAGTAGAATGCACCATAGATGAGAAACCCGTAAGGATGGGGCTGTATCCTTCAATACTTACTAAATATCTCACAAATGAAGGTATACAAGTCTGGAACAAGAGCTATCCATTAAATGAAATGCAGGAGTGATCCTAATCAAAAACGTAAAACTTATTCGCAATCTAATGACAGGATATCACCGGAAAAATACAAGGATTTTTCTTGAACCGTCTGCCCTAGAGGCAGCCGGTTTTAAAGTGGGAGATCAAATATCTCAGATTGTGACTCAGGATGCAGTGATCTTGCGAGTATCAGCTGAAAAGACAAATCACAAAATATCTAAGAGAAAGCGTCCTAGCTGGTCTTATGAGCGTCCCTTGTATGAATCCTATAGCGAGGAAATCACGATGGTACTTTTACCCCGTAGTCGAGTGGATATCTTGATTAGCGAGGGCATGATTGTTATTCGTGAAGAACGCTCCTTCGATTTGTTTGTTATCGGGAAGCCACAGCTGCAGGGCGGGGAATTAAAAAAGTTGCGTCTTTATTCCGGCCCTAGTGGAGCAGGGTTTGCCACAGCTGCAGCCGTTGACACTGGATTATACGAGGCTGTAGGTGGGATGGACATTTGGCCTGAAGCCGTGGATGCCTATATGCACAACTTCAAATCTGGCTGTATGTACTTGGGAGATTTAACACGCAAGCACAGCGATTATATTCCGGAAGTGGACGTCTGCTGGTTAAGTCCATCCTGCTTTGAATATTCTAGCTTGGGTGTTATGGCCAAAGGGGTTACTGAGGGGCATGGGCCACATTACGCACGTAGTGTGTTAGCCAGTGGTGCCTCAGCTGTCATGATCGAACAAGTTCCTGCTTACTTTAAGAGCACTTCCTATATGCATCTTAAAAAGTTACTTCAACCATTTTTCCCCTTTATGCATGAAACGATCATCAATGCTTATGATATTGGATCCGTGGCCAGTCGTACACGCGGGTATGCAGTATTCTTCCGGGATCAAAACGATTTTGAATGGCCACAGCTTCCTAAGCTTCCTATTCATCGTCGTAAGACGGTTGGTCAAGTCATCGGAAAGGATTGGGATTTAGGAGAGTGGAGATCTATTGAAGGAACGGTCATGCATGGACTTCTACATAAAGAGGGCAATAACAATATTAAAAGCGACAAAAATCATACGCTAGTTGGATTGGACAGTAAATTAATATCAGCTTTTGTAGCTAACTATAAACGCTATCAGGTAACTTCCAGTTACCTGAAGCACCCGACTGAAGAAAATATGTGGCGGCCTTTTCGATCGGACGAGATCGCCGCATTTCTAAATGTTCCATCCTTCTATGAATTTCCTGACTGGATGCCTGAAGGGATAAAGGTCAAGTTACTCGGTCAAAGTGTTGACTGTGATGTCGCGAAGTCGATCCAGATTGAGGTAGCGGTGGCATTAATGGGATTGCGGTACCGCCAGTTGGCCAAGTCGGATCCAGTCGAAGTCATGACCGAAGAATTGTTATTTGAGAAAGATGGACAAGGCGCTTTTTATTTTAATGAGCTTCATTAAATCTAATCCAAAGAGCGTAGGAGGGACATGCATATGTGGATTGAAGGGGCAAAAATTCCTCGGTTAATGCATGAGTGGGATGTTACAAGTATTTTCTCAAAATCAGAGAAGGTGAAGTATCAAATCGAGTTACACAAGCACCGCCAAGGTGATGAACCCTATGGAGTACTCACAACAAGATCAGACGGGGAGATCACATATATCTTGGATAGTCGCCTCTGCTTTCCAACGGAAGAAGAAGCTCAAATATTCATAACAGCTAGAAAAGAGCAAATATTAGCCGAGCCTGAGTTACCTAATGCAATTACTATTTCGTATCCTGACAAGCAATCCAAAAGACGTAATATAGTCTACTTCTATTTCAAAAGCGACTATATGAACTGGAAAGAACATAATGGAGGATTGGAGTTCACGGAGATCATGTAGCTTTTTACCTACCGATTGACCTTAGTCGGTAGGTAGTAGATTAAATATAAAATTTAAGGAGAGTGGATATTTTGTTTAATTCAACCCCCATCGAATATTGGCTGGGCGCTTACATTTTTCTGATTTGTATTGGTGGAATCATCTACTACTGGAATTTCGGACGGAAAGAAAATCAGAAAAAGAGAGTAGATACGAAAGATAGTGTGAATGCAAATTCTTCGGTTTACATTCGAAAGTGTATATACGTTTATCCAGAGCCTAAACAAAAGAATGGAGCTAAGGGGTGGGATGAAAAACTTAAAGCTTATCGATGATGCGAAAAACTAAGCTGTTCAGGGAAACTCCTGAACAGCTTTTTTTCATCCAGGCGAAAGGATGCCACCGCCCGAGGCGGTGACTTCGGATACAAGCGTGGCCGCCGTAGGAATAGCCGGCACAAATCAGCCGCCAACCCCCACTCTGGCCGGGTGATGTAACTCCACGATGGAAAACCCTTCTCAAAAGATAAAGGCTGCAGGGCAGCATCATGGCTGCGCCATCATGCCAAAGCAAAGGGCAGCTGGTGGCCATCGCAGAGAGGACGCCGCTGATGCGCTGCGCTTCTGGTCGCCTTTCAATCGCACATATCCGAGAACGTAACGCATCCGTCATCCTAGCCAACCACCCTGAACCTTGCCGTGCAAGGGCGGCTTATCTCTTCGAGAACACCGGCCCTACGGGCAGACCCTTGCACGGCAAGAACCAGGATGGTAAATCGGGCTATGACGGCTACGTTACACGGATATTTAGCTCATTGAAAACTCCCATACGCTCCATACATTACGCCAGCGGCGGCGAACTGCGCTTTCCATCAGCAAGACCTTTTAAAATCCGCTCATCGCCGCGAGCTAGATCGGCAAACGAAGCCGGATGGTAAGGGGAAAACAGGCTTAAATCCGTAACTCGATAAATCAAATATAGTGTCAACTTGGAACTATCTAGCAGTATTTGAACGATTTTAAATCATAAGGGAGTGTTCATCTTGTTAATCAAAACACGCCGAGCCAAAAATTCCAAACGGGGGCTTTACCTCCAAGATCGTCAGTTAAGAGATACTGTTTTCCAGCCGGGAACTCATTATAAATATGTTATCGACTTAAAAAATCGTAAAATGGTTATTCTTGCATCTGAAGATGAAGGTAATACCGTATGCAAACGCGACCTGAAAAAAATGGTCAAGCCTGTATTAGATATTCGTAGTAAAAAAGCTTTGGAAGCTTTCGAAGGATGCGAATATCTGCAGGTTGAAATTCACGAAGATCAGATCGTTGTCAGTGGGTACGTCACTGATTCGGATAAGCTACTATCTAAGGCAAAACGACTTGTGTCCAAGTTTATTAAAACTGGGCAAAAGGCTCAGGATATTAGTGATCTGCTTCATGTAAAGAAAACAGCTGAAATTGTTCTTGATAAGGAGGAATTAGAGCAGGAAGGAGGCTATGAACAGCTTTCCTTCAGCTTTGATGAAATAGAATATCCGGCTCAATCCACGAATGCTCAGAACATGGAACGGGCTATACAAAATTTACATATTCCACTTCAGGTAGACAGCCTTTTCGCAGGGGCTGGGCTGTTCGATTATGGTTTTTTGAAGTCCGGGTATGAGATTATGTTCGCTGTCGAAATGAACCCTGATGCAGTCAAAACATACCGTGCAAATATCGGGAACCACATCCTGCAGAAAGATGTTACAAAGGTAGATACGTATCGGTATTCATCACCAATTATGATCGGTGGCTCACCCTGTCAGGGATTCAGTAATTCAAATCGTTATACCAATTATTTAGATAATCCCAATAACCGCCTTGTACGGTCATATATTGAAGCTGTTAAAGCAAATAAAAATTGTAAAGTATTTGTTCTTGAGAACGTGCCTCAGATTTTGACAGCTGGTAATGGGAAATTTAAGGATGAGATATTGGCTGAGCTTTCAGATTTCGATATTGAATACCAAATATTAAATGCCGCTGACTATGGAACGCCCCAAGCTAGAAAAAGGGCTATCCTGATCGGATCCAAGATCGGAAGAATTAAGATGCCGGTTCCTACACATGTTGGCCATCATGTAACGGTAAGAGAACAGCTATGTGGGCTGACAAGGAAAGTTTCAAACCAACATGATATATCCAAGGCAAAAGAAGTTACCTTAAAACGCATCAAGAGCGTACCAGTTGGTGGAAATATCAACGATATTCCAGAAGCTATACGCCCCAATGGCAAACATTCGGATATGTATAAACGGATTGATTGGGATAAACCATCCGTTACTATCGTCCATCCAAGAAAGTCCATGTTATTGCATCCTGAAGAAGATAGGATCCTTTCCGTTCGAGAATGCGCACGTATACAAGGATTATCAGATGAGTTTGTCTTTCATGGTTCGCTAAGTGGCAGACAACAACAAGTGGCCAATGGAGTTCCGTTCCAATTGGCCAAAGCAATCGCTAAGGTCATTCGTGAGTCCATAACAAAGTTCAATAATCGTTTACAGCTACAGCCAGCTTACTAAGGATAAACCCCGCCAGCTATAAAACAGCTGGCTTTTTTATTGCGAAAAAAGCCAAGGCGAAAGGATGCCACCGCCCGAGGCGGTGACTTCGGATACAAGCGTGGCCGCCGTAGGAACTGCCGGCACAAATCAGCCGCCAACCCCCACTCTGGCCGGGCGATGTAATTCCACGATGTAAAACCCTTCTCAAAAGATAAAGGCTGCAGGGCAGCATCATGGCTTCGCCATCATGCCAAAAAAAAAGGGCAGCTGGTGGCCATAGCAGAGAGGACGCCGCTAGAGTGCTGCGCTTCTGGTCGCCTTTCAACCGCACATATCCGGGGAACGTAACGCATCCGTCATCCTAGCCAACCACCCTGAACCTTGCCGTGCAAGGGCGGCTTATCTCTTCGAGAACACCGGCCCTACGGGCAGACCCTTGCACGGCAAGAACCAGGATGGTAAATCGGGCTATGACGGCTACGTTACACGGATATTTAGCTCTTTGAAAACTCCCATACGCTCCACACAGTACGCCAGCGGCGCGAACTGCGCTTTCCACCAGCAAGACCTTTAAAAGTCCGCTCATCGCCGCGAGCTAGATCGGCAAACGAGGCCGGATTAGGGTTGAAATTTAGATTATTAGACAGATTGGGGATGATTGAGGATGGCCAGCATTTTCGATAGATATTGGAATTATTCATTTAGAAAATCTTGTTATTTTATAGTGACCAAAAGGCATGAAAAGGCCTTATGCATTTATTGGCTATTACATTATCGAAAAGCTAATGTGACACTGATCCGCAACAGAAACCGAACGCTTATTAAATATTATTGCTAATCAAAAAAACATACCTAGAAAGAAGGAAATTATAATGACTAAACAATATATCCTAAATCTCGAAACTTCTAAAATCGAATTGTTGCATTTCTCTAAAGAAGAGTATAAATCTCTAACCACGGATGAGCAAAAATCAATAAGAAGAGCCTATATGTTCGCAGGTTCTCGTTCTGCTTGGGTGTCCCGTTCAACCAAAAATCATTATTCAGCGATTAGTGTAGCTAAGCAACTAGGCTTTACAGATGGAGGTAAAATTGGAGAGCGCTTGTCCTATGCTGAGAAAGTAGAAAGACAAGTGGAAAAAGCAGAAGCGAGGATTGATCGCTATGAAAAGTATGCGGACAATGCAGAGACAAGAGCAAAAAACCTGCAAAAAGATATAAATAGTATGCATGGAGATATTGCATTTTTTACGCAACCGATTATTGCAGGACATGCCGGAAGTCAACGGTTTGCGCGTCAAAGAGAAAAAATGTTTGACCGTTATCATAAAGGATTTGAAGAGTACCGTAAGAGTGAATATTTCCGGGATAAAGCTGAGACTGCAGAACAAACAGCAAGTATGAGTAAATTTAAAAGTAGAACATATTTAAGTAACAGAATTGAAGAAAGTAATAAAATTATCCGTGAATATGAGCGTCTAATTGTTGGAGCAGAAGAGACCCAAAATGAAGCATTCATAGAAACGTTACTAGAAAAAATGGAATATGAAATCGAAAAACTTGCCTATCTCCATAATAAAATGGACGAGATCGGCGGCGTTCAATTCAATAAAGATAATCTAAAAGCTGGTTATCTTGTTAAGATTCGCGGCAGCTGGGCTGTAGTTGTTAAAGCGAATCCAAAGACTGTAGAGGTTAAGTATGAGGTTGTTCCATATACGCTCAAGTATGCGTACGCTAAAATTCAGGAAATGAAAATCCCAGAAGGATGGACGGAAAAGAAAAAGGAAACAGCAGTTAATCCTTTTGAGGTAGAGGACATTGTAGTTCGTATAGCGATATACAGCGATGAAATTATTAAAGCTTTCCAAGTTGTTAAAAAAACGGACAAAAGCGTGACTATCAAAGAAATATTTATAGAGAACAATATTCCTCAAAGGAATGATTTTAAAATTGGATCGCAAGAGAGACGTACAGTTAAACAAGATAGAAATAAGAATTATGTAGTAAATCATGATGATTGGTTTCTATACAAATATAACAGTGCAGTATAAGAGACATCAAAAGTGGCCGGGAATCCGGCCTTTTTTATGGCCAAATGGAAGTCACCGCCCGAGTCGGTGACATCGGATTCAAAAGTGGCCAGAGGTAGACATCCCCGGATGAACCGGGAACCAGATGTCTACCTCTGGCCGATCGATGTATTCCCACGAAGATAAACCCTTCTTAAAAGAATGAAATAAGGAAGTGACCTGCAGTCGCAGTTCTCTTTGAATGATTGGTTTTTAGACCTTACGCTCCGACCTTACCACTACACGCCTTAAACAATGCAAGGCCTTGCCCCCTGCGGGGGTGGGCGATGATTATTCAGGGAAGGCCCAGGGCAGCCGGACTATATCGCCCGGCTACTCCTTCATTCAAAAGCCCAGCCTTGCATTGACGGCGTTCCGTGGTGCGTTCTGCGCGTAAGGTAAATCAAATTCAAAGGAGACTTAAAATATGAAAATATTTCGATTGAGTAATGAACAAACGCTTAGACAATTAAGAGGGATTTTGGAAAAACTGGACTGTGAAGAATATTCACTTTATTTTGAGGATGATTTCGAAATTCATTTAAAGTATTTTAGGTTTGATTATGAAGAACAGACCTACTTCATTACAGATGTTAGTTATGAAGATAATGAAATACCTTTGCTAAGTGCCATTCGGGTAGATGCTTCTTTATATATTTCACAGGCTGATGACTCTTGGGAAATTGATTATGACGATGATTTAGAAACGTGTCATACAGAAGGAATGGGGTATTATACGAAAGACGAACGCCCATACTACATGCCGTCTGATTTTATGAGTCACACCGAGTGGACGTTTCAACCAGGAGGGAAATATTCATGGAACATCCCCGGCATCCCTAACCATACATTAATAGGCTTTTATTGGATCCCTTTAACTTCAGTTCTCAGCGTACTAAATGAAGAACAATTAAACTCCAAAATTTTATCAAATCGAACTGGCGAGTGAGCCGGTTCTTTTTTTATTTTAGAAACCACAAAGTCAGCCTGAAGGAAGTCACCGCGCGTTGCGGTGACATCGGATTCAAGAGTGGCCATAGTGGTCTTCGTCGGCAAAGAATGCCGCCTCAATCCACTAAGTCCGGGCGATGTATTTCAATGATGCCAAACCCTTCTCAAAAGAGAAAAGCTGTAAGGGATCTCAACTTGCCTAGATTGATGCTATGCATCAATCCAGACGTGAAGGAAAAGCAGCATAATGGCTTCGCCATCATGCCAAAGCAAAAGGCAGCTGGTGGCCATCGCAGAGAGGACGCCGCTAGAGTGCTGCGCTTCTGGTCGCCTTTCAACCGCACATATCCGAGAACGTAACGCATCCGTCATCCTAGCCAACCACCCTGAACCTTGCCGTGCAAGGGCGGCTTATCTCTTCGAGAACACCGGCCCTGCGGGCAGACCCTTGCACGGCAAGAACCAGGATGGTAAATCGGGCTATGACGGCTACGTTACACGGATATTTAGCTCTTTGAAAACTCCCATACGCTCCACACAGTACGCCAGCGGCGCAAACTGCGCTTTTCACCAGCAAGACCTTTAAAAGTCCGCTCATCGCCGCGAGCTAGATCGGCAAACGAGGCCGGATTAGGGTTGAAATTAAGATTATTGCTAATCAAAAAAAATGTATCTATGGAAGGAATGGTCGTTATGACAAAAACAATTAAACCTGAACCAATCACTAAATCACAAGCTGCAGCTTTAGAGGCGATTAGACAGTTACCTGAATTTAAAAATGAGTCGAATATATTATTTGCTCATGCGAGCGATCCGAAAGGATGGGGTTTGGAATATAGCGCTTTAAATGAAATGGAATATCGACAACTACGCCGTGTTTTGAAATACGGTTATACGACAGAGATTAGAGTAAAACGTATTGTCATTATTCGAGGGGAAGGACCGATTAAAGAAAGTGAGCGCTTTTGTGAAGCTTCTAGCTGGGAAGAAGCGAATGAGATTTTGAAATCAATGGCTATAACAGCTCCAGATTCCGGTTACCATAAAACGCTATTTACGATTTGGTTCACTAATGGAGATACCTATTCCGGAACCTATGAATTAACCAAAACGGACCAGATTCATGGAGATTTGTACAAACATGTGACTGATCACTGCGAGTTTTTTGGAGGGGTGTGTAAGAAACTCCCCGATCATATTAAATCGGAAGAGTATCAAGGCATTATCGAAAATTCTACAAGAGAGTATTTATTGCTTCTGGATGATTTGATTTATCCAAGCGCTGGTGTGAAAGGCGTAAACCCCGAACTGCTTCAACGTTGTCAACCGATTGAGGTTCCAAAGAAAAAAATGTATCAAGGAACGCTATTGGATAAGTTAACCCTTCAGGTGAGCAAAGATCTAGAGGATAGAAAAACCTATACTTTGTACAAAGGATTCAGCAGATTTCATTCATATACGAACTTGGAGCGATTGGAAACTTGGCTAAAGAAAATGAACCTGAAAATTGGTGAATCGATCCGTGAAAATACATATGAGATTTTAGGGGCTTATCGAATTAGCATGGTACCCCGTCGAGCACCATTCTTACATTTACCTCAGATCGTTATTAAGATGAATGGAAGTATGGTAAGGGCATATAAAGAAGTGACTTCCACAGTCACGAACATTTATGTAGTTATGAATTATCCAGAGCAATTCCATTTTGACTACAGCACCCCAAGTGGGCAATGGTATTTAAAAAAATTCTTTTGGGATTAAATAACAAACATGCTCCCTACTGAAAAAAGACCAACTCCGGCCATCTGGCCGGGTTCCCTATTCTTAAAGAAAGGTTTTGATTTCAATGTCCGTTATACCATTTGGTACTGAACAGGTTTTGTATAAAAACAAGGTTGTACATCTTATGAACGCGGAGGAGCTACAGTATGCTTCTCAAATAAACAATGTTGTGTCATGTGGATTTATCGAAATAGCTGAAACTGAGTATAAGCCTGAAGGGTTATGGTGTCTCTATCATGATTTAACAGAAAGAACCTATTACGCAGTTTGGCGTGGTCTAGTGTCTGAATAAAGAACTTGAATTTATAGCCGGGGCTTCCCCGGTGATTCATGGATTTAACTATAGAAGGGAGTACATAACTGATCATGATGGACATGCTGAAGTCTGTTTTTAACAACTCTGAAAGACTATTCGCGATGGAGCCTGATTCTGATCCCTACCCAGATGATTATTGGATTGATTTCGAACCCTCTGACCTTACCTTCAGCGAGAATAACGAACATGCTATATGTGGGGGGTAAAACCGTGTTCGCCCGTTTTGATATGTACAAGTTGTTATCCTTCGAAGATCATTAAGAGACAATTAAACGAAGGGGGGAAGACATAAGATCACTGATTATTTGACGCTCTTATGTCGTATAGGATATAATGAAAACAATAATCGAGTTTTTTACAGACCCACAAACGGGAGAAAAACCCGCGCTTGCTCTAATTAAACAAATCGGAATCGAAGGGAAGAAGGATCCAGATCGTTTGCAGATGTACGCTCTAATTCTTCGAGGTATGGAATTTTTACGTACTCATGGACTACAAGATTCCTTTAAAGAATACTTTAAGACGCATTTAGAAGATGGAAATCCGTACACGATCCTGCTAGTGAAGGAACTGAGAGATCATGTACCTTTGCTGGAGTTTCGCGTAAATTGGAAAGAAACAGGCGGATTCCGGGCTATCTTTTTTGAACAGCAGATAGACGGTAATCAGATATTAATTTTTGTGAATGCAGTTGTGAAGAAAAAGACATACGATCCGAATTTTGAACGAATCGTTGTTGAGGCTGAAAAAGCTTATACGAGTTATGAGGCCGACCAGGAGTAAACTATTACTTTTTGGGAGATGATCGAAGATGGAAAGAAGATTAGGACAGGATTATGAAGAGTTGCTGCAGGAAGCAAAGGAAATCCCCGAGGTTCGAGATTACCTTAATAGTTTCTCGGTGGTGATCGGGAACATCGTTTATGCGCGGAGGATGCAGTTAAATCTTTCTCAGCAAGAACTTGCTCAGAAAGCAGAAACCACTCAAAAACGAATTTCCTTGATTGAATGTGCGAATGGGAATGTAAGTCAGGATGTATTAAATCGGGTTTTTCGAGCATTGAATCTTACAGATATCGTTGCTCATTTTGATGAACAAGCAGCTGCGTGGGCGTAAATGCACCACGCTCTTTTTTTTGCTATATTGATGAAATACCTCATTTCAAGATTGCTATTTGCGGCCCGAATGCCGTGTCGGGTTTCCTCCACGGCATTCGGGGCGTCCGTTCCGGACGCTATCAGTTGCGAATTGCGATGCAATTCACTGGATATTGTAGTACCTTTTGAGGCTATCACGGTTGCATAAGACATTTTTATTGATCTTCCTTTCAATTGACCTCACCAAATAGACCAACAATTCATGCTGTTGGTCTATTTGTCTTCTGAATTAAGGCGCAGGCTTGCTCTTTTTACTCAATATCGCAAGGATAATAATCAGTAAAACCACGATAACGACAAGTAACCCCTGAAGCCAATACACAGACAAATACTTTACAAGGATTTCTCCGAGGTATGTAAAAATCCGTGGGAAACAAGCGATTAAAAGGGTAATTACAATTCCAATCCAGCCAATATTTTTTTTAAGCCATTGATACATAATGGTAGTCTCCTTTGCTAAAAGCAGGTATATTTCTTACATTTCACATTGTACAATTTCCTCTATAATATAAGTAGGGATACAAAGTGCAATTTGTAAGCGCAATCATAGTTGATATTACTGAAATATTTGATATACTGATTTTTCTGAAAGTTGTAAATACACCATACTCTTGTTGTTTATTTATCAATAAAATATAGGTAAAATTGTAAAATGTACAACTAATGAAAGAAGGGGTTATCATTGGCTAGGGGTAATCGATACCGTGGAAGGAATTATGTTTCGAATGTTTATTGGGGGGCAATCGTCTTTGAATTCTTCCGTCACCTTCAGGACCATGACCTCAGCGCTGTAGATCATCGAATCTTGTTCTATATGTGTGAAAAAATGGACACCAATGACAACCTGGTTCACGTGAGACAAATAACCATTGCCCGAGAGCTGAACATTGATAAAGCGAATGTTTCAAGAAGCTTGAAAAAATTGTGCCACAAGCAATTCATTATGAAGTATAGATCTGAAGGTTATATGGTAAATCCACATCTTCTTTATGGAGGTAATGGTTGGAAGAATAAAGATATGTTGAGGCAAACTTTTGATAACTTGACCGATGAGCCACGATTTTATCTAAACGATGACGATAAGATCCTTGAAGATAGTTGGAACACACGTGGGGAGGAATTGGACGATCCACTAACGCCATTTTAATACCGTGATAAGTAAATGGTTGTTTTCTTGAAGCCAGTTGCCCTGCAGCTGGTTTTTTGGGTTATCTCTCAATGTCACTTATACAGATGGAAGAAACATATTTATAGTCCGTGAAACCCCACCACCCCGCAAATTCGAAAGCGACCAGCCAGGGAAAAGCACCCTGACTGTTCCATTCCGAATCTTTTTTGCTTTGCAAAAAGGGGTACCCGGTGGCACGGAAGGGCATATGAAGGTAAAAGGATTGAGACAAGAGCAGCCGGGAAGCGTATCCCGGCTTTTTTTCGTGGGGGAAATCGAAGAAGAAAGGGCAGACGGGGCGCATCACGCGGCGTTGTATGCGATCTGTTTTCTCCTGCCCTTTTCTCCCATAAACATCCGAAGGCGTAACGTATCCGTCATTTTAGCCAACCACACCGAACCTTGCCGTGCAAGGGCGGCTCTTCTCTTCGAGAATACCGTCCCTACGGGCAGACCCTTGCACGGCAAGAACCGCTATGGTAAATCGGGCTATGACGGCTACGTTACACGGATGTTTTCTCTTTGAAAAGTTCATACGAAATCAGATGCTTCGCAAGTAACACCTTTGTTCTTACCCCTAAAGGATTCCGCTCATTGCCGCTCGGGCTAGATCGGCCCACGAGGCCGGATGAGGGGTTGAATCCACTAAATTAATCAGGTTTATCAAATTTAACTCTGAAGGAGTAGATCATTCATGGAAAAAGTAAGTATCGGCGGTAAAGAAACCAAAAAACACATACGGGTGGCACTTAAGGCGGTGTTTCCTTCTGTTAAATTCTCTCTTACTTCTGATTACGACACGGTTCAGATCTGCTGGACAGATGGACCAACCGCGCCGGATGTCGAAAAGGTTCTTAATCGATTTGTAAGTTATACCCGAGTTCTGGGGCGTGATGATCACCATAAGGCTACCGGGTATGAATGGGATGGCGTTATTTATATAGGTGCCAGGTATCTGAATGCGATTCGCCGGTTATCGGATGAGCGAAAACAAGCGATCGTTACATATATGGATGCTTCCGAAGAGCAAAGTTTTGCGAATGCAAATGTCAGCGAACGAGTTCAAGCTGAGAGCAAGATGATTGCAGAAGGATTGCTACAGGGTGTCCTTCCCCTGGATCTACCCCATCTAATGCGCGACGAGCCGCCGGTAATAGACCAGCGGCCGAAGCGTCAGGAGAGAAATCCATTCTTTGCTGATATGTTTAAGGGCGTTCAGCCAGCGGATGTTATTCCTTCAGAGGAAAAAAAACCACTAAACAATGTATTGGAATTTCCTCAAAAATTGATGAAACGTAAATTCGTTGATTCTCCAACACCAGAACAGCAGCTAAAGATGCTTGTACTGGAAGCCTTGTCCAAACAAAAATTCTTTCAGGAAACTGAAATGACTGTAGATGAGGCTTTTGCTTATGTGGCCAAGGAATTGTATGCGGATCACCGGGGGAAATAACCCCTGGATCCTAGGAAGGATCAATTTTTAATGAGTGAGAAAAAAGCTTATCTGCCAATCAGAAAAGAACAGATTGATCAGCTTGTGGCTGAAATGGAGATGGCCAGAAATGAACTAAATCAAATGGCAGGAGATCTTCGCACACTCAGCGATGATGTCCTGGAGTTATCCAATAAGCTTGATGTGTTGGTAAATAAATTTATGAAGCTATCTACGCTCTATAAAGCACAGAATCGGACGAAATGATTTTAGCTGCTGAGCTGAAGAGAAGGGGATAAGAGACATGATTAATAAAGTTTGCGATCATCCACTACAAAAGGCGTATTTAGTAGCTAAATCAAATCTAGTCCATTTAGAACAGCAGGAAAGAATCATGGAGCAAAAGTATATCAAAGAAAATGGGATTGTGAATGAAGATGCTAGTATTCCATACGCCAGCTGGGCCATTGAAGATAATGAGCGTTGTGAAAAGGCTATGGCCGATTGTACACAACTTATTATAGATTCGGGTTTATGGGCAAAGATCGTGGATGCCCGTAAGAACCTACAGGTGGCTGAGGATGAGCTCCTGGAGTATGGACTGAACATAATTCCGGAGAATGGGAAATCGATTCTTGAAAAAGCGGTCACGAAGAACATGACGATACGTAAAAAGATGATTGATTTTGTGCTGAAACTTGATACGAATACGGTCAAACCATTATGAGTGAAATACGTGGGCTGAATATTTGCTGGAAATGAAAATATGACCATTAAATGATACCCGTCCGGGATCCGTCCGGCGAGGATAGTAACAATTAAGGAGGTTTATCAGATGACAACTGAAGAAATGGATGTATTTAAAAAGGGCTGCATTTATATTTATTTTGGACGTTCACGCACTAATCCCAAAAAAACAGAGAAATTGACACCTGCAGAGGAAGTGATTTTTAAACAAATTTTTGAATCACATATTAACTGCATGCTCGATACCCGGAAGAAAACGATTATTATCCGGCGTTTTGGCCTCTGTGGGGCACAGAGAGAGTCACTGAGGACTATTGGCCAGATACTTGGTATAACCGGCAGTCGTGTGGGTCAGCTTGAGTACAAGGGGATTTTAGAGTTGTTTCGCGCGGTGTATCCAAAATGGCGTACGCTGGTCTTCCAATAATTGATAGTTAAGCCTTTGTTGTGATGATATGATTGGAATTAAATCAGTTATCGAAAAGAGGCATCTGACTTGAATTCACAATCAACCAAAGAGATATATTTTGAGAATGGCCAGTATCTCGACTCTCGAAAAATGCTCCATGAAAAGATCATAAGTGATCTGACTAACCAGATACTGCCGGCAGTAGAGCAGCCTTTAGTTATATTTTTAGGAGGTGGATCTGCGTCTGGGAAAACATCAATATCAAAGTTACTCCTGCAGAGCTTTGCGAATGATCAAGAGCAAGTGATTCATATCGATTCCGATGCAATCAAATCAGCACTTCCGGAGTACATACCCTTTTTGCAAGAGAACCCGAATACTACTGCCAGCCGGTTACACGAAGAGAGTAGTGACGTCGCTGAGATGCTATTCACAAAAAGTCTTGAACAGAAACTTAATATACTCCTAGATGGGACAATGAAGTCTGCAGGGCGAGCGGAGAGGTTGATAGAGATGGCTCGGGTCCACGGGTATCAAGTCTCTGCAGTGATAGCAGATGTATCCTTGGAAGAGGCTTTAAATAGAGCTGAGAAGCGTTATATCATTGAGCAGCGCCGCGTTCCTGAACATGTTATTCGGGAGAGTCATCAAATGGTGCCAGTGACTGTAAAGCAAATTGAAAATAAAGTGGATTCTCTATATCTCTATGATACGACTGAGAGGCATCCCACTCAGTTTTTGGTTAAGGATCATGGCGAAATTTTATTAATGAATGAGGACAGGCTTGCAGAATTCTATAACAAGGCGGTTAGCAAATCGACGCAAGACAAATGGATTCAACTCAAAGAGCCTCAGCAGCTGCTGGAGATACTGAAAAAAGGTAAGGGACTTCCTACGGGCAGCCAAGTAACAGCAGAGCTAATGAATCAGAATGTCACAAAATACCTCTATTCCAATGAAAAAGGCTATGAAACTTTGCGTTACCAGCTGCAGGGAGAGAATGCGATCGGAAAAATCAGGTTAGAGGCTGTCCCGTATTTGTCTCCACAATCTCGAAATTTGTTTTTGGATCAAGCCGGAATGCAATCGATACAACCCATCCGTAATTTTGAGATGGAAATATAATCAAAGGAGTTTTTATGCATGGATATGAAGAAATTGATGCAGTCAGTAGAAGAAAATAAAGCGGATTTTTATGAAGAATTGCATAGGGTAGAGGACGAGCAACTTCGTCTATCAAAAATTGTGATACGTCCTGGAAAAGCGGAGAGTATTGAAAGCCAAAAGATAATGGGATCACCAGGAAAAGGAAAAGAATTAAAGACCGCTAAAATTTGGTGTGAAAAAGAGTTTGGTATTAAATTGCCGGAAGAGTTAGGCGAGGATAAAAAATTGTACACGCATAAAGAAGTATGGACACTTCTGGATCAATATAAAAAAGAATGAGATTTTGATACGATCACCGTCTATTAATCGCGCATTAATAATACGTTTATACCAAATCACGATGCCACAGTTGATTTAATTTATATCTCTTTTGTCAGTATCCGTTGATTTATAGTATTTGGCTGGTAGCTCATGGCTGCCAGCTTTTTTTGTGTGCTAGTAAATCGACATGGCGAGGGGCGGTATAAGGATGTTCCGCCTGCGAGGCGGAACTGCGGATTATATGGTGGCATGATGGCCATCATGCCGGGCGAAGCCATATCACATGATGCAAAACCATTCTCGAAAGAAAAAATGCTCAACCCCTTATAAAGATAGAAAAGAAGGGAGGGAGCAATCCCAAAATCGGATTGCTCCCTCCAAGGTTGTTCTTTCACTTTTTAACGTTGTCGATCTGCCTTAATTACGAAAATCATGGGAGGTTGATGATACTTATGCCAAAAGAAGTTTCGTCCGATATTTATGTAGATATCATACCGTTTACAGCACCAAGAAATAGCAGATGGTCCGCACCTGGTTTATATTGATCGATTGAGTTTTCAATCATATCTTAACTGAAGCTCTGCATCGATTCTATTTCTCCTAATTATCTTCTACGCTTTCATTCATCTCGCTTATTCTTTCCTGGTGCACATCCACTTTTTTGATATCCATGTCTGTTTGTTCCTCCATTAGTAAACTTCTTATCGTTACTGCCGGTTTGATGAAGATTGATTTTACAAACTAAAATCACATGCCTTGGCCATGAAACCCCACCACCCCGCAAATTCAGAAGCGACCTGCAGGAAGAACACCTGCAGTTCCATTCTGGATTTTTTTTGTTGCACAAAAAGGGGTACCCGGTGGCATGGGAAGGTCAAGGGAAACCTCAAAGGACCAAAAAAGGAAGCCTTCCGACTACGCCGGAAGCCGCGGCCTAGATGTCACTTGCCGCCCGCTGCAAAGCTTATCAGGGCGCTTGAGATTGTCAAGGATTTGCCGCTGCGCGTTCCTCCATGACAATCAAGTTCCCTTCCTCCAAAGACCGGCTATGCCGTTCCCCGGAGCCTCTAAGGGAACTACGCGCGAAGCATATTCAGGGGAGTAAGCCCGGCCTGATAAACATGTGCCAAGCGGCAAGCATACCGGCCGCCACTCATTCTTATGAAAGGAGACCCCGTTCAACCCATTTAAAAATTAACCCAAATCCAAAGGAGACAAATTCTATGTTAACCGAAAATATTTACAGCTCGATGATTGGGCGGCACTATTTCAAGCGAGAAATTAAGGCATTGTGTGCTCTAATTGACCAACGAATTGAGTATAGACTCCCTAATTTTGCGCTGAGAACACGGCTTTTAGAGCTAATGTCCAATCAGTTTATAAAGGGAGATGCAGACAAGAAGGAACTTGAAAAGAGAGTAATGCGGGACTTGGCAGCCTATCCAGCAAAGCAGGAAAAGCTTGAAATGTCATATAAGATTCAAGTCACATTGTATTCTGGGGGGAAATGTACTTTGGATATCAACCTGAATACTATCCAATGGACAGAGCCAGAGTCAGGGAATTCGTTTACAGCTCCAATCAACTATGGAACAACCTGGATCTCTAATGTCCCGGAACGGACATTCTCCGGAGTTTTTGAAGGGGAAAACAATGTAGTTATGATGTCCCCGATTATCTCAAGGGAAAACATCTTGAAAACAGATAATTTTGCTGTGTTGAGTGTCCTACTAATTGTACCCGTGGGGGAAACAAAACTGTTATTAGAAAAAACTTGCCCGGACTGTAAATATGGACCTGTCCATCCAAGTAAAGCGAATAAGGGAAATGGAGAATTTTCAAAGATGGCTAAATACGTCTGCAGTAACTGCGATAGCGAGTTTTACATGTAGGAGGGGATAAGCCGTGGAAGTGGATGATAAACGGTCAAAATTGGCTGAGATTAGCGCTGAACTGGAGGATTTGAGAGCACAAATGGATCGAGAGGCTGAGGCGATGTTAAGGCTTCGGTCCCAACTCCATCTGGCAGAAGGAAGAATGCTAGAGATCTCAGAGAAACTGGATCTAAAAATAATAGAGTATATGCAGCTGGAAAAGGAAATTAAGCAAAATAAAAACCGATCACATTACATGTAATCGGCATGGGGCGTAAAAGTGTGGTAGCATTACGCCTCTTCATATTATCAAAGGGAGATTAGTCAAACAATAATAATTTAAACAAGTTATATTATTAATGAACTAAAAAGAACTCTAGTTTTCTTTGGTAATGCTGCTATATAATTTCAGATGAAATAAAAAATAGGAGTGCATTTGAATGCCTAGTCTAAATCAATTGATTGGTATTATTGATATTTTGCCAGTCGAATTATTCATTGTAATGTTAACTCTGGGTTTCCTTTTTACTATTGCAAAAATATTGGAGCATTACAGATACCAAAAAGAATTTAAAAATCTCCCTGAATTTATGCGGCCCACTAAAAGTTATTGGAGAAATAATATGTGATGAAAGATTATAGATTGCTGCTATCTTGAATTCTTCTTACAGCCTCAAGTGAAAGAATAGACAATTCCTCTATCCGGAATAAGCATAGTAAAAAGGAAGGCTGGGAATACTCCCAACCTTCCTTTTTAAAATTGATCCTTAGAGTGAAGCGCTTCCATAGTAGTGGTCCACACATGGATCTAAACCAACCCATTAAGGCATACCTAAAAAGAACTCTATGTCTGCGTGATGTGAGTAAACAAATTAAGAGGGCTAGAAGGCGTTCTAACAGGCTGTAGATTTAGGGGCATTCGTGTACAGGAATCTATAACAATGAAGCTGTACAGACCCATATTAGGGCTGAGAGTGAACTTTAAGGCATCCATGACGGTTTAAGTGTAGATTGCACTCTATCTTTTGTTAACCATAATTCACTAGTTTTCGACTGTTATTTTATAAATCAGTGTGTTATAGTAAAAACAATAGGAAATTTTTATCACCACTGTATCTGAAACTGAATAACAAAAAAGCCATTCAGTTCCGGCGGTTTTAAGAAGCGACCAACTCCTTAAACTGCTCACCGATAACGCGATATCGGGAACAGGCCATAAACTCAACGACTTTTTTGAACGTTATATACGTTCATTGTACCAAACATAGAGGCAGTAATCAAGAAAATTGCCCGGTACAATATGGAAATTCTAATTTGAGTCTAACGCCCTGTACCCTATCCGTCTTATCGGATTGGTGCAGGGCTTTTATATTTCCTAGTGTCCTCTTTTTTGTAAAAAAGGACAAATAAAAAATCCAGCCTACCAAGCTGGACTCAATGTTTTAAACCATTGTTTGTGTGAGTAATGCGATCATTTCCGATCTACCAAATCGGAACGATCATTTGTCTTCTTGACCTACCAAGTCAGCGAAGACAATTAGTAAGAATTTCAAAACTACCTTAGAACTAACTAAAAGCTTCAAACAAACTTCAGAAAACTTCAAAACTAAAAACTTCCGAAATAAACTTCCGAATCATTTTTTTAAAATGACTATTCGGGGGTCTAGCTTTTTATTGTCGAAAACTATTTATGGAAGAATTATAACAGTTAAATGAAGTCAATTCAATAGATTAACGACTAAATTTCTGGATTTTCGCCATTCTTCGACAAAAAAACAGTGTATTTCTTAAAAAATGATTCTAAACGAGTAAGTCTTGAGGTTTATAGTCCTGATTTTGATAGGGACTATTTAATCATAAATGCAAAAAAACAATAAAATAGTCGCTTTCGTTTCCATTTTTTAGAAATGGGCATCGAAGGCTTGGTTTCCTATTGTCATTTTTCCTTCGTGAAGGATTTCGGGAGACTGAGTACGTGAGCTGGCAAGCTTGGTGGAACAGGAGACCACGGTAAAAGACCTGCTCCATCGGTGCGGCAGCCTGGGCTAACCGGTGGGTGTAACGAGGGTTGTCACGTATGAGTCGTGGCCATCGACAGACTAACCATCTGTTTGTGAAGCTTCCCTCTCGTAGTCTGTCCTTTACCGGGGGCAGACAGCCAGGCAAAAAACGAAGCGCAGCCCGCTAGAGATGTGACTCCATCGATGGGCTGCGACCGTTCCGAAAAGTACGAGGTAAATGCTCGGTCGAACCTTACTGGAAACCGTTTAAGGAAGAGCAGACCCCGGTTTGAGAAGTAATTAGGAAAGCTGTGGTAGCGGGTCGGACATAGGAACCGTAAACGATCCGGAGCAAAAGGCTCCATAACTAATTAGTGCGGCAGCAATGCCGCGCGTGGTAGAAACAACTCCGGCAGCCAGCCGCCGATAGCGCTGGCCCTCAGTTGATTTACGCACCTTATCCCGCCCGATGGCCACCGATGCCGTCGAAAGTCCAGCAGTGATGTGCTGGCCGGGATAAGGTGAATTGTGTCCACTTATCCAAAACCATTCAAAAAATAAAATGATCTCTCCCATCAACCTCCAATTCACCTAAATGCAGGGGCGGGCGTGGGGAGGATGATATTATCAAAGAAACGCGTTAGCGTTTCAACCTTTTGTACTGTGGTTGTGGATATCCATTAATTCATGAGCTGGTTATCCACAACGGAGTAAGCAGCTTTCTATTATAGTATATGCAGATAATTTGATATATATACGTAGATGGTGGTTTTGATTAGAGGGCATTCCCTATCGCTTAAGCATAGAAAAGGAACGTGGAAGTATAACGGTAGATTAGTTTCCTTTACGTCCTATATATTGTGAATTATTCATACTATGAAAAATTCACAATAGTTGATCTATCTAGATTATTCTATATCTTTTACTGTAACTAAAGGTGGAGATTAGAGGTAGTTAGGTGTGTGTACTTGAAGAAGAGCTCAATTGTAATCCATTAGATGATATGAAGGGCTGGTGACTATGAAATATTGGGGATGTTGGAGTTTCTAGTTAGTAGTTTTAATATAAAATTTGGCTTGTTGTAGAGAGTAATGAGCTAATGAAAATAGAGTGCTAAAAGGCAGATCTGAAGGAAATGGTTGAGTCCAGCGAGCGACCACTAACTGACATCCTGGAATGCCAATCACAAGCTGCAGGAGTTGCAGAGGAATAAATTAAAGCGAGTGATGTGCTAATGAATTATAGAGTGCTAAAAGGCAGATCTGAAGGAAATGGTTGAGTCCAGCGAGCGACCACTAACTGACATTGGAATGCCAATCACAAGCTGCAGGAGTTGCAGAGGAATAAATTAAAGCGAGTGATGTGCTAATGAATTATAGAGTGCTAAAAGGCAGATCTGAAGGAAATGGTTGAGCTCAGCGAGCGAGCGTTGACCGACATCCAGGTGTATGAAGAAAATAAAATATTAGACCGGTCTTGTTGATTTTACGCGGTTTTCGGTAATGAAAATCGTCAGATAATAAAAAATAAGTATTTGATAAGTTTTAGAAATTGAAAGAGTAACAGCGAAGAACGAATGGTTCCTTGCTGTTACTTTCTATTTTATTAACTCATTATTATATAAGGAAGTTAATACGGAATCTATTGCAGATATTAGAACAAAAATGAGCCTTTTATCTATTACAATCATATTTCTTGAGCTTTCAAAAATTTCTTGTATTTTAAAATTGTCAATTGAATTTCTTACCTCTACTTTCTTTTTTTCCTTAGAAAATCGTTCAACATTACCGCCACAATGAACTATACAATTTCTAATTGGAATACAACTTTTTATTTTCATCCACTCTTCAGTAGAATCAGGGAAATCAATCTGGATGACCTCCTTTTTTAAATAAGTCTGAGCCCTTTTTATACCTGATCCTTTGTAATCACGAAATTTGTTACTGATATCAAATTGTTCTTCGAAATATTCACATATTAAATTTAATTGATTCTCAAAAAAAGCAAATAATGAAACAAGTAAAGAATGGTTTAATATTAAAGGTAAGTCATGTGCATATGTGTCGAGGTGCATTATCCATTCAAGAGGATTTTCGTTTCTTAAATTCCCTGTTCTCAGATCAGTATCTAAACTTTTTAAATGATCTTGGGTTAAATTACAATACATTTTAAAATTATAAATCTCTCTTTTTAAACTCACAATATTTAACATTGTTTTATCACCTTAAATTCTCCTTTGTTTCATATAAACTCTTAATATATGCATTCGTGAACTATTTAAGCTACCCTGCCCTTTTGCTTAGGGGTACATCAAAATTTAATTTTCTTTCCAGACTGAAGTCACTCCTGTAGGTAAGCGTTAAGACCGCTGCACCGGCCATCGGGCGACAACCAAGGATGTTCGCTATATGAGCTTACTCAATTAATTCAGTGCCGAGTTTAGACAGCTACAGCTATGATGTTGGAGGCCTCTAGACCACTGGTGTGCGGTGAGCTCTAGATCCGGGAATCACTGTTGAATGCAGAAGTTCCGGCCCGGCGGTCGCCCACCGGGAACAACAAGGGGCGCTGGCTATGATCCTTACTCAGCTACTCTATTGTCGAGTTTAGATTGCTGCAGTGAGTGATGTGCTAATATATCCTAGACCGCTGGCTTGCAGTGAGCTAGAGATCGGAAAAGCACTTCTGAAGCTAAACATAATGGACCGGCGACCGCGCCACCGGGCGCAATCATTAATGCTGGCCACGAACTATAGGGATCGTTGAAAGATCCGCCATTCCAGCCAATCAGATTTGCCAAAGCAGATTGCAGTAAATATAACTTTGTTTCACTAAAACACAAAACCCCTTATAGAATAAGGGGTTTTGTGTTATTTGTTTTTTTAACTTATATTCACTGAAAACAACTTATTTTAAGTAATATTAAGTTATTTAGATTTAAATAAACAAAACTAACAAGTATTAAAGTTAGTCTAGTTTTGTTTCATTATTCATAATTTCAGCTTTTAATCGATTCTCAAAATTTTTCTGAATGTACTCTTTGACATACAGATTTCTTTTTACTGAGTTTTCTTCTTTCTTAAATAAACCTACTTTAATCAATCGCTCACTTGCCGGCAACTGGTTCCATTCTTTTAGGGCTTCCAACTCAAGTATTGTCTCGACCCTTTGCTGAGTGATCATATCTGTAATTCTTTGTTGGCGATCACTGAGAACATTATTTCTATTTTCCACTTGTACTTGTTCTAAACGATCATGGAATATCTCTTCTTGCTTTTTTAAGGCTTTTTCGATTTCTGTCTGTACGAGCGTCTGCTGCGCTTCAAGATCTTCATTTCGCTGTTCCATGGTTTGTGATGACAATTCTTCTATTTGTAACAGATGTTGTTCGAATGAACGCTGTTGAGTTTCTAAAGCTAATTTAATCTCTCGCTGCACATATGATGATAGCTCTGCAAATAAGAAGTCTTTTGAAATTGAGGTTTCAATTTCTTCCTTATAGTCAACGGGAAATGGCCGCAATTCAAATGGAGGTGAGTCCATCAAAGTACCATAAATTCCTTCTAAGTTCCAACCAGCCTCTCTCTTCTCTTTTATAAATAAACCTACTTTTAAGTCAAGAGTGTCATAAATCTTCTGGTTAACATCAGATCGACGGTTGACATAATGTATTCTTTTCTTTTCCAATGTATCAAACCATACATTGATAGTAGTAAAGTGCATATCCACTTTCTTTGAAAATGCCGTTAGCTGCCAGAACTCATTATTCTCCATCCTATAATCCACTCCTTTCATAATTGATGAATAACGTATAGTCTAGTAATAACCAATTTTTCATAGTCTATACCTAGTGCATACCCTATTGATAATCAATGATACCTTTATTAGAGTAACTTAATATTCACTATTCGTCCAGATCCAAATAACACAAGAAAACCTTATAATACCAAGCTTTATAGGCTATTCATAATACATATCCTAGCACTAGTTAAGTATACATTAATGACTAGTTTATAAGTTGATTAGTCATAGGTTAGATGTTATAATTATATGTGAGTGAAATTAAATGTATTTAATTGTTTTGTATTTCATTTAACCATATATCGGAGGTATATTATGGATGTACCATTGAAAGTGCTTGTTGAAAATATTATGAAAGGGACTGTGATAGATGTGTTTTATCTGATTCGAGAAAAAGAACACATTCATAAGTCCGAGATCTTGCAAAAATTTGTTGAATATGATGATGATCCTGCATGCAAAACTACTAAGTATCGTCTACCTATGGATATCGCAATAGCTAAATTAGAAGGGGCTAATCTTGTCTCAAGCTATCAGGATGGTAGGGCAGAGCGCTATGTTCTTACGGATTATGGGCGAAGTGCGCAATCTCTGCTTGCTGAACTATTAGACCAGAATCCTGCAGTATTGCACGGAAGTAAAATCATAACTAAATTGGGGGCGTAATTGATGGAACAAAAAGTAGATGGAGTGTGGCCATTAGAAGGATTCGTCAATCAAAAAAATGCCGAACCTGGTTTAAAAGCCGGATTTGTAGGGCTTGGACAAGGTGGGGGTAAAATGGTTGATGCTATAGCATCGATCAAATCTCCTAAAAATAATGAACAGGTATATCCATGCATCGTTGCGAACTCCAATTTAGGTGACATGAACAACCTTAAAAATGTTCCCACTCAGTATAAATTCTCTTTTAAACAATACGAGAGAGGTGTGGGGAAAGACCCGGAACTTGGAAAACGTGCTTTTCTTGATAATGCCGCAGAATTTTTTGACCTGATCCTTAACGTAATGGGTGATCGTGATGTGATTTTCGTAATGGTATCAATGGGGGGAGGAACAGGCACTGGAGCTATTAATGAGCTAGTTGATGCAATCAGTACATACATGGGTAAACCAGTAGTTGCTGTCACTTCGTTGCCAAGACCCAATGAGATTGAAAGCCTCAATGCGTACAATGCAATGACGGAGCTTGTGCCGAAGTTGGATAGAATAGAGGAAGACGCAGAAGGAAGAAGATTCCGGATGCTAGAAAGTCTTATCATTCTTGACAACGAGAAAATCTTCACTGAACACCATAGCGAACCTGAAGTGCAAAACTTAACCTGGGATTATTACAGTAACTATAAACTAGCTGGATTACTACATGAATGGAGTGTTTTAACGAGTTTAGGATCTGATTATACGCTTGATGCAGCAGATCTCTTGAATCACATATTACTCGGTGGTGGAGTGCTCACGTTTACAAAGCGTAAGATAGACCTCGACAGCATAAAAAACAAGGAAGATTTATTGAATGCAATTGTTTCAACGTACAAGGGTAAGAACGTTCTAGCTAATGGCTTTAATTACAAAGACGATATGAGATCGATGGGTCTCGTAGTGGTTATGCCTAAAGATCGCGAATCTGAAATTAACTCTGATACGCTAGAGTTAATTCGTACCAAAATGCGAGATGAATTACCTAATGTTAATTTTTATCCTGGTTCTGCAACATATGGTAGTAAGAGATATGCAATTGTTTACACCATGGCCAATATGGGTGGTTTGCCAGAACGGGCTAAAAATTTAAGAGAGGAAGCAGAAGAGTTAAGAAATCAAAGGCTAGAAAGAGAGAAAAATGCTTCTGGTTTTGGAGCTTTAGGGCAAAAAATAGAATCTCAAACTTCGTCTGTAACAAAAAGAACACCAGCTGGTGTTAATCCTTTTGCTTCCAAGTCACAAGAAACAATTCCCTCCGGGCCTAGAAATCCTTTTAAGAAGTAAATTCTAAAAGCAGTAGCCAGAATTTGGCTACTGCTTTTTTTGTTATAAAGGATGTTGAATTGCTGTCTGCAGCTTAAAAGTTCCTAAACCCGCCACGGGAACTACAGATCGGGAATGAGCATTAGAAAAGATTTAAAGTTACGCTAAACGGTCGCTTGGTGGCTTCCAGCACTAGGGTCAAGAGCAGTCCCGTCCCGTCTGAAGCCACGGGAACCAAATCGGGAACGCGGGCATTAGAAAAGATTTAAAGTTACGCTAAACGGCCGCTTGGTGGCTTCCAGCACTAGGGTCAAGAGCAGTCCCGTCCCGTCTGAAGCCACGGGAACTAGATCGGGAACGCGGGCATTAGAAACGATTTAAAGATATGTTAAAGGGATCCACGCGCTATGACCTATTTATATAGCATTAATAAAAATCTTAAACACTCTATTTAACTGTTATATACTCTTATTAAATCTTTTTAACAATAATAAAACTTGTATTGTTCGAAAACCCTTATAATATAAGACCTTCTCCTTATGTGTGTTCTATTACGTTATATCGTGTTTATTATAGTTTTATTTAGTTATTTATACTGTAAAACACTACTTTAAACTGTCATTTTTTTATGAATTACGCTTTTCTTTAAGGAATGTTTGTACTTGATCTCGAAATTTTGAAGCTATTAATTCGGCTTCTTCTTTGGACTCAATTCCAAAATTAGTTTCAAATATAGCGCCAACTTCTATCAACCTTTTAGTCCGTTGCTTTCTGTTTTCTTGGCTGATTGAAGCACGTAGGTCTTTCTGCCTCGCTTTAAGCTGCTCCATCTTCTTATCGACATCGGCCAAACGTTCTTCAGGGCTTCTACGTGTCGTACTCATATTTCTCATCCTTTCATTTCATGAATCGAACGGCAAACCATCCAGGCATTCTACAACATCAACTTTTTAATAGGTCGGCTGCGCCTCCGGTTTTACTAGTCGGCTGCGCCTCCGGTTTTACTAGTCGGCTGCGCCTCCGGTTTTACTAGTCGGCTGCGCCTCCGGTTTTACTAGTCGGCTGTGGCTCCGGCTTTCTAGTCGGCTGCGCCTCCGGTTTTACTAGTCGGCTGCGCCTCCGGTTTTACTAGTCGGCTGCGCCTCCGGTTTTACTAGTCGGCTGCGCCTCCGGTTTTACTAGTCGGCTGTGGCTCCGGCTTTCTAGTCGGCTGCGCCTCCGGTTTTACTAGTCGGCTGTGGCTCCGGCTTTCTAGTCGGCTGCGCCTCCGGTTTTACTAGTCGGCTATGCTTCCGGTTTTACTAGTCGGCTATGCTTCCGGTTTTACTAGTCGGCTATGCCTCCGGTTTTACTAGTCGGCTATGCCTCCGGTTTTACTAGTCGGCTATGCCTCCGGTTTTACTAGTCGGCTATGCCTCCGGTTTTACTAGTCGGCTATGCCTCCGGTTTTACTAG